>MFYY01000164.1:0-2457 GCA_001787855.1 Candidatus Riflebacteria bacterium GWC2_50_8
AAAGGCAGCGCGATATACTTGAAAAACTCGGCGTTCAAGTCCCGGCATAGTTATATTGCCTGCGGGATTTTAGGTTGATAAAGAAATAATAGAACGAATAAAAATTTACGCCTCAAAGCAGCAGAAGTCACTCAGTGCGCTGACCGAAGAATTGTATAAATCATTTCTAATGAGAAGTAATGATAATTCAGAATCAGAAATCCTTTCTCCAATCGCAAAAGAATTAAACAAAAAAATTGCCTATGAATTCATCATCGATAGTTTGCGGATCTTTTCAGTGCCAGGCATTTCTCTAAAGAATGTTAAAGAAGCGGTTTCCAAAAAATTCAAGGACTTTGAAGACGGTGTGCACAGCTCGATTGCCGCAGAAAACAATGTAGATTTCCTCATAACACGGAACAAAAAAGACTTTAAGAATGATCAATTCAAAGTCCTTGATGCAGAAGAATTTTTAAGAATAGTTGAGAGAAAATGATCATATAACCGGATTGTTGCAGCGATTAAGCTCCTCAACTGCAGCGAAAAAAGCTTCTTTAACTGGATCGGTTTTGGTCTTGAGCCTTGGCATACAAGTTACTTTCTCTGCCGTGCGAAGATCGGATTTCCCTGGATGATAAACATTTAAAAAGCCTTAATGCGCCCAGCCAAGAAGAAGTTGACAAGACATGGGCGGAAGAATCAGAACGAAGAATTGATGAGCTTGAATCCGGAAAAGTTCAGGCAATTCCAGGTGAGCAGGTTCTTCGATAGATTAGAAAGCGACTCAAGACTTGACCAATCAACCCGGATCACCGCTTACTGCATGTCAACTAAGGTTAAGCAAAAGTATAAAGTCGCAGGCGTGCTGGTAGCCTATGCGTTGATAGATGGCGTTCGAGACCGGGTTGCTGGCGTCAGTAAAAAGCAGACACCGCGGTGAACCCTTATCCAGAAGGTGTTGTGAATATTCAGCGACCAGCTGCGAAGCGTAGCCTTTTCCACGACATTCGTCGGGAGTATAAACCCAGGCGATGGAATCGCCAAAAGGAGCCGGCCTGATGGCGCCGGCCATCGAGACGGGAGTGCCATTAACTTCCCAGATCACTCTTTTTCGGGTTGCAATCGACTGCCGTGTTTTTTTGCCGAGATCATCACGCAATGAAGGCGAATCGCTTTCCGGCAAATGACAATCAATGGTAAAACGCACCGCCCACTCGATGAGCAGATCTTCGTCTGCTGCTTCGGCAAAGCGCATTTTTCCATCGGGGCGGCTGGCGGGCGTTATAACCTTAAGCAGCTCATAACTCATCAATTTCTCAATCTTCAGATTGGCCCTGGGAAAATAAGCCGGGATATGCGGCAGCAGCTCGGCAATTGTCTGCTCAGGGCCAAAGAGGGTTCGCGGCAGGCCAACGTGAGCCAGCCACTCGGTCATGGCAAATCTGGCAACCTCAGCTGGCATGGCCGAGAACACCGGGCGACCATCTATAGTCTGGGCCACCGCGCCAACAAGCTCGCCCCCCCGCAAAACAGCAGCAAAGCGGTCGGCCGGCAGCGTTGCTTCCCCTGGCATGCGGGCAGACAGCATGCCAAGAAACATATTGTTAGGCATAAGATTCTTGACCAGCGATTCCCACACGGTTTCACGAAAATTGTAGATGTCTGAAGTCTGAATAAACTGCATTATTGTTTCCTGTTGTCGAAATTCCGCTTGCCATTATTTTACGGGCAACACGGGCAGAGTGTCAAACTCGAAAATGTTTCGGTGTGCCGGCACCGGACTCAAGATATGTTAAAATGCAGAAGGCTTTGAGTTCATTTTCATCAGGAGTTTGCCATGCGAATAAAGATCAAGAATCCCGATATCATGACCCTGGATGCTGAGAGTCGAATTCTCAGCGGTGTCGATATCTTTATTGATGCGGGAAAGATCGTCGCACTGGGCGAGTCGCCAGAAGGCTTTGTGCCTGATGAGACGATAGACGCAACGAATCATCTCGCGGTGCCCGGTTTTTTCAACGCGCACTGCCATTCTCCGATGACCTTTGAACGCGGCTGGGCCGAAGATCTGCCTCTTGATCGCTGGTTCAACGAACGGGTCTGGGTTGCCGAATCCGCGCTGACAGATGAAGACGTCTACTGGGGAGCCGCACTTGCAGCATGTGAGATGATCAGAAGCGGTTGTGTCGGCTTTAATGACCATTACTTTTATATGGGCGAAGTTGCCAAAGTAGCAGCGCAGTCTGGAATGAAGGCTTCGCTGACCTGGTGCCAGTTCGGAATTGGCGATGACAAGGAAATTGGCGCCAATCTCGAAGGGGCACTGAAATTTGCCCGGGAACTGCAGAATAGTTCAGAGGGCCGCGTCAAGACGGTTTTGGGACCTCACTCACCCTACGTCTGCCCGCCGGAATTTCTGGCAGAAATCGGCCGAATCGCCAGCGAAACCGGGCTTGCCGTGCATATCCATGCTTCAGA
>MFYY01000164.1:2469-4025 GCA_001787855.1 Candidatus Riflebacteria bacterium GWC2_50_8
ATTGAGCATCTTGATTCCTGTGGACTGTTTGAAACCCGGGCAATTGTCGCTCATGCGCTGTATCTGTCGGAAAATGACATCTCGATTCTGGCCCGGAAAAACGTTTCCGTGGTCCACTGCCCGATTACCTACATGAAACTGGCTATGGGCGGGACTGACCTGCGACCCCTGCTTGCCGCCGGGGTAAATGTCGCCCTGGGAACCGACGGCCCCGGATCAAACAACGATATGGACATGAAGGAAGTTGTCCGCATGGCAACTCTGCTGCAAAAATTCCACAACAGCGATGCGGAGGCCCTGGCCGGGGACCTGCCACTCAGAATGGCTACGGCAAATGGCGCCCGCGCCATGGGCTTTTCTGATTCGGGCAGCATCGAAGTGGGGAAATCGGCTGACATCGCCCTTTTTAATATGGACTCGCCACACTGGTACCCGAAACACAATCTCATCGCCAATCTTGTTCATTGCGCCAAAAACGGTGACATCAGGCATCTGCTCATCGCCGGGCAGCCAGTCATGAAGGACGGAAAGATTCTGACACTTGACGAAGAGCGGATAACCTACGAAGCAGACTGGCGCGCGCGCGCGATGGTTCAGAAAAATATGCAGATTGTCCGTGAGTACAAAGCCTGATAAGCAGCGCCGCAGTCTGGTCTGGCAGCGCAGTTTATTCTTTGGCCTTTTTGCCGAACGGCATAAAAACCAGGTCGTCAGCGGTATTCGCTCTGCCGTCACGCCCTATGCTCGCCAGATATGGTGGATTCCCGGGTTTAAACAGCATGGGATTGTTCCTGATCAGATCTTTGGGAAGCGGCTGGCCAAGCCATTTTTCCAGTTCTGGCAACGTCGCCGGCCATGAAGCATTTTCTGCTTTATAGACGTTGATAGCCATTGCCGCCGCAGCTCCCTGCATAAGTTGCCGGGCTTTGACATCTATCAGCGTGTAAAAAGGCAGGATCCCGGTGTAGTCTTCTAATATAAAATACCGCATGCTTTTTTCTGGAAAAAGAAATGACAACTCTGAAAACATGCTGTCGTGCCTTTTCTGCCAGGGGTTATACTCGCGTTGAGCAATAAAGTATGGCTGCGCGAACTCGATAATAAGAGGATCATAAATCTGATCAAGCTCCGCGGCCAGGGTTGTCTGATCGGCCAACGCACGGGTGACGGCGGTCACTTCCCTGCCATACTTTTTTAACGCGCTACCGGAAGCGACATCGCTGGCAATCTGTCTGGCAAATGCGAGTGGCATCATCTTGTCGAATGCAAGAATATGAGCGACCGGAACAAAACTTTTGTCGAGCCGGGTTATTTCGGCCAGCGCGCTGACCAGCTCGGCCTTCGTTGCAAACAATTTTGCCGAATTCTCAAGCAGACCGACGGCAGCAATTTCCCTGATAATGCACGACTTCATGCGACGTGACTTGTCAGGGTGTGACAGTCGGTCATTCTCGAGTGCAACTGCCAGGTTGATAATGCCACAGAAAACGCGAAAAGCTTCAGGCCCCCTGCCCTGCTCGACGAGAAGACGGCCGCCAATATACCAGAGAATAGCT
>MFYY01000164.1:4041-8109 GCA_001787855.1 Candidatus Riflebacteria bacterium GWC2_50_8
TTGCCGCTGAACTGGGTCTGCGGAGAAGCAAGATGTGACAGTAGTTTCTCCGGGAAGCTCTCGAGATCAGCAATATTGGCGCACATGAGTCGAAAGGCATCCGATCCAATCGGTGCCGGCGGCGACTCAAAATCCGTACTGGTTTCTCGAATCAGATATGGCGAGAAAAAAGAATTTCGCCAGGTTTCCTTTTCTGTTGCAGGAACCTGGAATCCGGTTAAATACTTGTCAAGCCGGTCATCAGTCTTACCATCACTCAACTTTTGCAGACCGTCGAGACACAGCGACTCAGCTGGATCAACCAGCGCTGGCAACTCATCTTTCAACTGGTTAAGCGAATTGAGTGACCTTGACATGAGCACATAAGCAGTGACAAGAACGATCAGCGATATAATTACTCGCAGACTCCCGGATCTGGTGGAAAAAGTGCTGTATCTACTCATTTATTGTGCATCCTAAGAAAAGGTTTATGAATCAGGATATGAGAAAGCTACAAAAATACAAAATAAAAAACAACGACCAGATACTGATAATCTACTCAAAGTGGCACTCGATGATGCGAGCAACATAGCTCTTTTCAGCCAGAGCACGCAAGACATCCTGAAAATTCTCCTGATGCGTAGAACCAATGCAAAGACACTCGCCTTTGCCCGCACCGATCCTGCCATGCGAACCCGGCATGAACTGAACCGTCTGGTCAATAGCCTTGATCTCGGCCCGGCAGGCATCGTTATCCGGAATGCAGAATTCATACGACACAGCAACCTTGCTGTCGGAAGAACCACGCAAACCATCTTTATCGAGAAGGCTTACATCAAATTCAACCTTGTGCCAGGTATTAAGGGCTGCCGATTTTTCAGGAATGGTGAAATCTACAATAACCGGGAAATGGTCGGACTTTACATCCGGGCCGATGGTTCGGCGCAACACGACGATGTCAGGCGAATGCAGAACATGATCCAGCGGAATGCGTAAAAACTGGTTGTTGTTGGGCCATGATGGCTGAACACCGTATCCCTGCGAACTGTCACGAAGTCCGGTTTCCTGTAACAGTTTTCTGAAGTGGTAGCTCCAGGGAGTAAGATTTAAATCGCCGAGCAGCAGCGTCGGCTGTGTTGCGTTAACATACTTTGGAAGCTGCGCGAGCTGCTCGTTGCGCCACATTGAATATTCACTGCTGACCGGCGGCAACGGATGAGTCGCGAGAATGTGCAGATCACCTTTCTCAGTCTTAACTACCGCAAGAATTGATGGAAGGCCGGGGCCGAGAATATTAATTACTCTGCTTTCGACAAAGGGAAGCCTGCTGAAAATGGCTATGCCGAAATTATCATCTCTGGGTTCGGCCAGCGAATGAGGGTAAGAGGTGCGCAGCCACGCAAGGTCGCTCAGCCATTTCGAGTTTGTTTCTTCGAGCACGATGATGTCTGGATTGGTTTCGCGAATGAACTCGCTGACCTTTGCAGCATCACCAAGGCGCGTATTAACATTGAGAAGAACGGCTCGAAGCGTCGATGAACCAGCCGGAAGCATGTTCTGACCGCCGAAATACAGCGGGATCACCTGTGTAAGGTTGATAAAGGCGAATCCTAGAAGAAAAAATGCTGTTTTGCGGCGACCCGCCAGCAGCAGAACAACACCAAATACCGTCAGAACAACCAGATACTGCACCCGAAAATGTGAAAAGAGGTCTAGAATCCATGACAGCCGGCCAGCAAATCCAAGCAGCGTTGCTGCGCAGAAGATTGCCCCAGCCAAAGTTGCAAGGCTCCATGGCGGGATACGTGACCGTAAAATTCCTGCTGACTTCTCATTCATAATTTCTGGCCGGATGAGTGAAGAGTTCCTTCATCAGGATTTGATCAGCGCAAATTAGAGGTCTTAACTGGATTTGTGCGCAGGCTGTTATAGATATATTGGCAGCCGTTGTCGTTGCATCTGGTTATCTGCAGCTTGCCACCGACTATTTCGCTTCTGATTTTATGCACGGTCAGAATCTTGCCACCGGCTACCAGCGCAACGCTGCGCATAATGTTGGCGGCAGAGAACTTCTGCATCTGCTGAGCTGCCTGCTCATTCAGCAAGATTCCCACAGAAAATTCGTATTTATCGTTAGTTGGTGATATCTCGGGCTCACCGCTCAAAGAGAATTTAACGTCGGCATGATTCTTGATGATCAGGTGCTCGATAGCGCGCACTTCACCATCACGCGTCGTCAGATGCTCATAAGAATAGGCTACCAGCCGATAACCGTCCGGCAGGCTGCTTGCCCTGGCCGGGTCGCTGATTCTGGCGTGCACAAGATACAGGCCGTTTTCGAGATCGGGGTAAACATTGGTAATCAGCCCATTATAGACATTCTGATGGGAAGGCTCAGCGCGCATGCTACCAGCCATCGCCGGATTAAGTGCGAGAATACAGAAAAAAACACAGAAAAATAAACAATAACGAGACAACATATGTATCAGTAACTCTTTCATTTTTCAGGGTAACCCTGATTACTGCTCGGTCACATAGTAATCAAGCTCTTTTGCGCAGACTGCACAGTATTGTGACTTTTCATCAGCAGTAGTGTACGACTCACCGCAACCGGGGCAGACCTTTACCGGCAGGATTTCTTCTTTCTCACAGTTTTTGATGCGCACTCGCTGCCAGCTGAAGATGTTGCGACCACAGGCCATGAATTCCTCGCTGACCAGCTTGGCGGAAGCAGCGCGGGCAACCATATCATATTGAACTTCCGGTGGACGCTGGCGCAAAAAGAATTTATGCATTTCCGGAGTCTTTACCGGGTCGATTTTTCTGAGATCGACAAATACGCGAACTCCCCGACCATCTGTTCGATCATACATGGTTAACGCATAACGCCCGATCTGGTCGTGAATGATCAGATACTTGTTGCCAACCGTGCAGCCGGTCAGGGCCTGAATGGCGTCTGACAAGCAGGCGCGCGCTTCTGCGATCACGCCAGGCTTTTTGACTTCGCCCAGCTTTTCCATCGCAAGATTGACCATGGCAACCCCGATCGGAATTCCGGGTGCCCTGATCGGGCTCTTATTGCGGAATTGGTAAGCCTTTTCAACCTGTTCGAGAAATTCTTTGTCATCCATTTTTGTATCTCTCCTCGCAAGCAGTTAAAGTATTATTTCATTTATACAAAAAATATGCAAACCGAAAACAGGCAAATTACTCTGAAAATTGCCGGACATTCGCTTTTGCATCCGACCCATGATTTTCACATGATTTTCGCGTGTTTCGCGAAAAAATCAGAATTTGCGGGATGGCATTGTTTTCATTATAATGAATAAATGCAAACTAGATACGCCTATTCCAGACACAGGTTCTTCATGATTATAACGCTGGTCAGCTGCTTTCTGCTGACCGGCTTTGAGCTGCCAGCCTGGGACTGCAACGAAACCCACCCGCTGATCAACGCATTTGCGTATGAACACTTTGTTGCCAGATGCAAGGCTGGCCATTTTGCGGACAAGTTCAAAGATATGCAGCTGGACAACCAGACCCAGTTCGCCGGGCTTACCTACAGCAAGGCAGTTAAATTAGAACCTTCGACTGAGGGAAAGACGATCAGCGCGGTTGGCGTGTTTTCGCAATGGCTTGAGCGCGGCGGGCGCGATGCTGATATTCCGCAGCTCCGAATGGGGTTCCGGCATTTTTATGACCCAGTGTATGAGCCACGTTACCTGACCTGGCTGCGCCGCAAAATTATTACCCCTGACAAGAAGAAGTTCAGCAGCGAAAAAGAACTTTTCGACTCGTATAATTACAAGGCCGATGACTGGAATCCAAATATTGAATTCGGCACTGTCAATCGCAAAATTCGCCTGCTGCCCAAGGTTTTTCGACCTGAAATCGACGCGATAACCTGGGCGATGAACCACGAAGAGAACGAGCATTCATGGCTCAACGGCAAACTGGCATACAAGGCCGCCATGGAAAACGACAGCAACGCCTTTGGCAAACTTAATCGCAGCCAGATGTTTGGTAGAGCATTCAGAGCTCTCGGCGAAACCATGCACCTGATGGCAGACATGACCCAGCCGGCGCATA
>MFYY01000164.1:8175-8784 GCA_001787855.1 Candidatus Riflebacteria bacterium GWC2_50_8
AAGCCGGTATCTGAATACGAGATCGAAGAAGGCCTTTCACCAGACCAGCTCATGGCAAAGGTCGCAGCGTTTACCAACGCCAATTTCTTCAGCAACGATACGATATTTGATTATGAAAAATGGATATTTCCCAGGTTACATAAACGTCCCTACCCGTCTCCGCAGCTATCAAAGCTGCGCCACGAAGCAGGCATATATTCTACCTGGTTCGAAAGCATTGGCTGGGTGCCGCTTGCCAAAGAAACCGGCTCGCTGTTTTCAAAAGTTCTCAATGATAACGACAAGTTTGGCCGCAAAAATCCCAAGTTCAATGTAATGCCTTATTTCGCTGAAAAGCAGGCACAGGTGCTGATCCCGTTGGCCGTTTTTAACTGTGCCGACCTGATCAGGGCTTTTATTCCACGCTTCAGCATGCAGGCCAGCCTGCGCAAGATTTCCGACACCACTTACGAGCTTTCCGGCGAACTGGTTCATCATGCTGACGATGACCCTGAGTGGCAGGAAATCGGGGCGATAAAGTATAATGGCGATGGCTTCATCAAAATGAACGACCAGTGGCTGCGCTGTAAATTTATTGATGGTCAGCTGAAACCGGCTCGTCTTGAACTG
>MFYY01000164.1:8835-9976 GCA_001787855.1 Candidatus Riflebacteria bacterium GWC2_50_8
ACCAGCAAACCGCTAACCGCCAACTGATTACATAAGTCTGGCGATCATGAATTCAGGCGACTGTTTATGTGATTCGTTACTGCTGCAAAAACCTCGTGCACTTCTGAACAGTCGGGAAGAAATGACTTAAGATCTTCGAGATAACCGCGGTCTTTAAGCCGCTGCAGAGTTGGCACAAAATTGATATCGTAGGCCCAGCCAACCTGAAGCAGTTTGAAATCATTGAGATTTCTCAGATTTTCGAAGAGAACCGTCTGGCCGTTTATCAGGCTTTCGTGGACTTCTGGCGAAATGCCCGGTGTATCAGGAAGATTAAGCTCAAGGCCGGCGTTGATAGTTCCTGATGCTCTCTGGCGATAATAATCGGTAGCGACGCGCCAGATGTCGAGCTTGTCGGCGTCGCGCAGCAGCCGGGCATGCAGAAGGCATCTGCCATCAAGGCCTTCAGACAATACTGCCTGGTTGTGAAATGCAACGCTTTTCAGAATGAGGATTCGTTCTGTTTCGTTTAGACGCAGCAGAACATCATTGCTGCGTAAAATTCCGACACCAAAGGCAGCATGATTGACCGACCGTTTGTCTGAAAATGTCCGGTAACGCCAGAACTGTTCAAACCTGCCGACATCATGAAACAGTGCAGCAGTCTCAGCAAGACAGAGATCGGGACCGGCAAGCCCCAGGTCAGAGGCAATTTCGACGGCAGCGCGACAGACCCGCCGCGTGTGCTGGTATTTAAGGTTGATGTTCATCTGAACTTCCGGGTCGTCAGATGCAAAAGTTTTTACATAAGCATCAAACCAGTCGTTAAAATGCTTCAGATCTTCCGAATTAATCCGCCTTGCAACAGCATCACTGACATCATTACCGTGCATATATTCACCTCTCTGCCCACCCGCTAGTTCGAGCTACACTCTATTCAAAAGTAGACTATATTTATTGATTGTACGACTTTTTACTGCTTTGTGCAATGCCCGGGCAAGCCGGAACTGATCACCAAAAGCCCTTTCATACCCGCAGCTTGAACTTGTAAAAGGTTCAGGGATAAAGCACGATGTCGTCGGCAGAGCCGGATTGCCCATCAATACCGACGCTGAGAAGACAGGGGGGCGAAGCGACTTCATAATGCAGTTGTCCGCCCGAG
>MFYY01000164.1:10036-10305 GCA_001787855.1 Candidatus Riflebacteria bacterium GWC2_50_8
CAAGCCAGTCACAGAGTTCAGCCATCCCGGCCGGAGCACTGCCAACCTCGTTTTGATATGCGGCCAGGGCCGCAACGTAACCCAGCGCATGCAGATACTGTCGGTTTTTAGTATTCTTTGTCCAGATTTCAGCCCAGTCATAACTGCAGTCTAACATTGAAACGAGATTCTGCAGCTGATATGGCAGCAGCAGCACGCCGGCAATTCGATAACCCCAGCTTTCGATCAAACTTGTTACCGAAGTTTTGCAGCGGTCAAAATCGGCAATA
>MFYY01000164.1:10348-11437 GCA_001787855.1 Candidatus Riflebacteria bacterium GWC2_50_8
CCGAAGCGGTAATTCAAACAGCACCGAACGCAGCTGCTTTAATTCTGTGCTTTCAGGGTCTGGATAAAAAGACATCCCTGATAAATCTGAGCGCCTGGCAGTTAGCATAATGCCATATTGACGCAGCTGTTCAGACCAGCACGCATCCTCAGTTTTTAACAGTGTTGCTGGTGTTGGCAACGCGGCCTCAATTCGTTTGACGAAGAGCAGCAGTTCTGTTGCTCCCTGCCGGGTAATGATGCCGCGCGACAAGTAGCTGCGCAGAATGAAAGCGGCTTGTTGTCAATTACCAGGCTCAGCGGGTTGATAGTAAACAAGCCTCTGCTGGCGGCAGGAATAATAGCCTGCAGCCGAGACTTCTCGATAACCTCACGGGTGTAGGGATCCTCAATGATTATGCCGGTATCAGCAACAGTAATGACGAAAGTAAGTTTTTCACTTGAAAACCTTAACAGACGCCGCTGTGTAAAGCTGATTATGGCGCTGATAAAAAACAGCTGGCTCAATACTGCCCAGCCAGGAAGATAACCCAATTCGAACATCCAGCAGAAGAGAAAAAAGAGGCTGGTTAAAAAAAACACTGTATCGATCCAGAAGACAATTCTCCATGCCCTGGCCTGTGCCTGGGCCGCCTTCTCGGGGTCACCTCTGAACACCGACGTTTCTCTGCCAGAACTGGTTGCTTCGCTAGCGTTATCAATCATAATTTATTCATCTGCCGGAAGGTCTTTCATATTCCATTTTGCATCTTTCGCATCATATTCGATTACAGCCTTTGTTCCACCGCCGACGAAGATTTTACGAGTGAACTGAATGCGGGCGGGTGACTCCCAGGCGACATTTTCCGGGCCCCATTCGGTTGGCTCTTCGGACCATTCGACGACACCCATGCCATCGATAACTTTGAAAATCTGCACGCGATTGTGACCGTAGTGGGCGTCAAGATCGTGGTTGGCGGTAACGAAGCGGGTGCCATCAGGACTGAAAACCGGTACAGCGTCAATCTGCTGCTGCCTGCCATCTTGAGCATTGACCAGAATGTGGTTACACCATTCGTATCCATCCTGCATGACAACATAGTAGCCGCGA
>MFYY01000164.1:11461-14573 GCA_001787855.1 Candidatus Riflebacteria bacterium GWC2_50_8
GGTTTTACCATTGTCGGCAGTCAAAACAAGACGGTTCATCACGCGCTTCACCTTGTCGCCGGCAGCCTTGATCTGAGCCATTTCTTCTGGTGTCGAGCAAACGAGTCCGCCAAACACCCAGCCTTCTTTGCCCTGCCAGGTAACATTGAACCAGCAGGCCGTGATTCCCTCAACAGTAGTTTGCTCGTCGCTCCAATCAAAGCGGCTGACTTCTGCCAGATATGGAATCCGGTCGACCTTTGCTGCCTTTGGGTCTGGAGCGGTGCGCAGCGTGGCTCCGGATGGCGCGGTAACGACACAGGCATCCTGAAACGCTTCCCCGAAAGATTGCAATGGCAACAGGCTGAGCAGAACTGACAAAAGAATTGCGCATACCCTCATGGCGATCTCCTGTAAATTTACAATTGACAAAAAAAGGCGACTCCTGCGAGTCTACCTTTTTTTATGCAAACCGGGTAGTAGAAACTGTTAAACCTTAAGTATCTTTAATATGCCTGACCACAAGCCCTTGAGAAATTCGCTTATCTTCTCGATCAGCTGCTCGATCAATTCTACTGTCGCGTTAGTTTTGGCAGTGTCGCTGTCGGTAGAAGCCGCTGCATCATTATCGTCGGTATCTTCGCCCGCGCTGCTGGAATTGCCGGTATCAGCTTCTTCGTCTGAATCAGTGTTTGCGTCCGTGTCAACATCATCGTCGGTCTCTTCCTCTTCAATTTTGGGCGGATCAGTCTGCTCATCTTCTGAAGCGGGATCGTCATCCTGGTCAACGTCTTTGTCGTCTTCTTTATCATCGTTCTTTCCATCGTTTTTGTCATCGCCAGAGCTATTGCCTGGCGAATCAGGCTTGTCTTTCTTAACCTTGTGTTTGAAAACGCGTTCGTATTTTTTCGCGTATTTGCCGGTTTTAGCATTGTACGTTCGCACCTTTGCCCTGGCCGGCGTAAGATCGAGCACGCGCATCCAGGCCGAATTCGTGCCAATGGCGGGGGTGTGAATAACAGTCACCTTGCCAACCTTGTTAGCCTGGTTATGATACTCATTCGATGCCGGGCCGATGTGCAGATGCCCGGATACCCAGAGAAATACCTGCGGATTGTTTTTGAGAATTGCTCGTATTTTGCCTGCCGGCTGCGCGTTAGAATTGTGAGGCCCTAGTGACCTTTCTTTTACATAACTCCCCTCTAACGGGGCGTGGCAAAACACAATGGTTGGCACATCCCGGTTTTTCCTGAGAGTATCTTTAAGAAAATTCAGCGCGCCAGTTGACAGGCTGACCAGCCACTTGCCTTTGAGGTCATCGTTTGGCAGAAACACCAGCAGGTGACCGCCAACTTTTCGAGAAAAGCGCAGGCTTTTGAGTTTAAGAGCCTTGCGGAAACGCTCAAGCTTGGCCTTGCGCTCAGCCGGAGGTGTGCGCAGTTTCAAGTTATTCTTGCCAAAAAAGTCGCGATACAGAATGTCATGGTTGCCAGGAACGGCAAATATCGGCACTTTAAAGCGGCTGACGAGCTTGATCATCTCTGAGTATTCCGCCGGCGAGCCGATTTTTTTGTTGAGATCGCCGGTTATGGCAACCGCGTATATGTCTGGCAGCGCGTTAATAGCCTTAACCGCAGTCTGCAGCATTTTCTGCTTGCTGTCCTGAACGTGCAGATCGGCGATCACTGCGACCTTTGCCGGTCGGTCGGCGCTGTCGTAAACCACCTTCTTCGTGCTGGCTTTGGCCGCATCAGTCGCACCACCCTGCTTGAGATCAAGTTTACCGTCGCTGGCGAACGGATTATCAAATTCAGCGTAGCCTGCTGAACTGCAGATAACGCTCAAAACCAGCAGAATGAGACCTGTCAGCAGGTTTTTGCGGTTAAAAAACATAGATCGTCTCCTTAATGCTTTTTTCAACTTACTATATTACTCTACAAACACTAAAATAGTTTTCGCTGCAACATGTTTCAGAAAAATCAAGCTGTCATTATATATTCACCACAAGGTGAATATATAATGACAGAGAGAGAGAGAGAGAGAGTGCGCGTACAGCTGTTAACAATTACAAGTAACAGTGGTTGCAAAAGTTACGAGACATTATTGATGCCACGTGGTAAATTTGGCGTCTGATATTATTTGGACAGGATAACAGAACATGAAGCAGAAAAAGTCTTTGACCTGGCGCATTCTGAGCGGGTTGACGCTTGGGGCAATCACCGGTCTTGCCATGTCGTATTATCTCACACCGCAAAGCACTCCTGAGCTGTGGCTTTCTGGTTTGTTCGACCTTGTCGGCGGCCTGTTTATAAACTCAATCCGCATGCTGGTCGTGCCCCTGGTTTTTGTTTCGCTGTTCTGCGGCGTAACCAGCCTCGGCGATATCGCCCGTGTCGGCCGTATCGGCGGTAAAACCCTGGCGTTTTACCTTATCACCACCGCAATAGCAATCAGTCTGGCGCTTGCCGTCTCGGTGCTGGTAAAGCCTGGGCAGGGGCTGAATCTGGCAGAGCTTTCAAAACATGAACCATCAATAGCAAGCCGTCAGTCCATGGTGAAAACCCTGCAGAACATTATTCCATCAAACCCTATTGCCGCGATGGCCGAGGGAAATATGCTGCAGATAATATTTGTAGCACTTCTGTCCGGGGTCAGCGCGACCCTGGTAGGTGCCCGCGCACGACCGGTCATCGACTTCTGCGAATCTGCCAATGCCATCGTCATGAACATGGTGATGCTGCTCATGCATCTTGCGCCCTACGGTGTCTTTGCACTCATTGCAAAAACCTTTGCCGCGGTCGGTTTCGATGCGATGCTGCCCCTGCTCAAATATGTGCTGACCGTTCTCGTCGTTCTGCTGCTGCACACGTGTCTTACATACATAGGAGCTCTCAAAATGCTGGGCGGACTACCGCCGCTCAAATTTTTCAAAAACTTTCTGCCGGCGATGAGTGTGGCTTTCTCGACTGCCAGCAGCAATGGCACACTGCCGATCTCGATTGAAACCGTTGAAAAACGCTGCGGCGTTGCCAGCAGTATCGCGGCTTTTACCATGCCGCTTGGCGCGACAATCAACATGGACGGCACCGCAATCATGCAGGGTGTCGCTGTAGTTTTTATCGCGCAGGTCTAT
>MFYY01000165.1:0-1636 GCA_001787855.1 Candidatus Riflebacteria bacterium GWC2_50_8
AGGGTAGAAAGGGTAACCGATGCGGCTTCTATTCGCATAACGGTGGGGACTTTCCAAAAATTGTTGCTAAACAAATGGACTGCCGTAGTATAGAAGTGGTTGTTTCTTTTGTCGGTTGTTAGATACAAATGGGTAAGTCGTGCCAGGTACTGCGGGTTAATTACGTGATCGCCGTCGATGGTGCTGAAGATGTAGTTTTTTATAGCCTCGCCTTGGGCAACCAGTTCTTCAACTGCGTGTTTGGCGCCCCATGCTCTGTTTGCTCCGCCGGCGCCTTTTGCTTCCCCCGGTATGCCGGCCGGATGGATGTATATTTTTACTCCGGCAAAGTCGCTTTTTCTTTTGCCTAGGGTGGTGTTTATGTCGGCTACCACTCGTTGCGCAAATTTTTCTTCCACTGTGCAAACCAACAGTATTTGTTTTAGGGGCATGGTTTGGGCAAAAATACTATCCAGTGAGTTTTTTATAACGTCGGCAGGTTCGTTGTAAGTTGGGATCAGAAGAAAATGGACAATACTGTTTAGGCTTTCCGGTAGGGTTTCTTTGTCTAGCAAGCTAGTCCAGCTAGTCTCTAATTTATGGCACTCCTGCCACCAATCCATCCCCAGCTCTTTTTTGTAATTCTTGTAGCCTATTACTAGTCCTCTAAAGTGTTTAATGGCAAGATAAGCCCAGTAAACAGCGAGAAAAGTGAGAATGTAAATGACCGATTCGGGATGGATGAGCCCTAACCAAATAGGGCATAAAAGCAAACTCCAGGTGAGAAACCCCGGAATAAACTCCAATATGTGTTGAAGTATTCTGTCTTTTAGTGACTCTTGGTTTGACATAGTTACTTTACGACATTAATGCAGAGCAAAAAACTTGCAGCTATTAGTATATGACTGGTAGGCAACTTCTTCCAGCGTGGTTCCTCTGGCTTTAGCTACGCTTTGTGCCACGATTCTAACATATTTGGGTTCGTTGTTCTTGTTTGGCGAGACCTCTATTTGAGCCGACTGTGGAAGGATGTACGGTGAATCCGTTTCCACTAAGTACATGTCTTGCGGCACTTTTTGTGCGACTCCTGTAAGGTACTTTTTTGTTGTGCGGGTAATAAAGCCGGAGAACGAGATGTATAAGCCAAGGTCCAAAAAGCGCTTGGCGGTGGCCCAGTCGGCATCAAAACAATGAATAACGGCATTAAACGGGGCGTTTTTGCCGGCTGCGCGGAGTAGGTTTATTACGCTTTCTGTGCCGTTGCGGTTGTGGACTATTAGCGGTAGTTTGTACTTGATGGCAAGTACTATTTGTGCCTCAAACAACTCTTCCTGCTCGGAGAGGGGCCGCTGATTGCTCCAGCCGGTGTTGTCTATACCGCACTCTCCTACAGCTACTACTTTAGGATTAGTTTGGAGCGTTGCTTCCAACTTGGTTACTATATCGGCTAAGGTCTTGTCTCGTTCCGCGTTTGGGTAGATGCCCAGTCCGCAGTATACATTTTGATAATTTGTGCAGACTTCTAAAACCTTTGGATGTTCCTTTAGGTCTGTGCCGATGTTTATGATTTTCTCTACTCCCCAATCTTTAGCTCCGGTTAGAAGTGTCTCCAGAGTGGGCTTATTGGTTAGGTGCGGCAGATGGGCGTGGGAGTCTA
>MFYY01000165.1:1650-16299 GCA_001787855.1 Candidatus Riflebacteria bacterium GWC2_50_8
ATCAACTTATACTTGCCGAGGGGGAAGGGCTGCGCCTCGGACATGATCTTGCTGTAGCTCCTCCTCCGGAAAAGAAATATGCCGGCCACCCAGGAAGCCGCGGCAATGACGGCAATCAGCGGCATATTGCGGAATAGGTCCAGGTCCATGACTCCATTCCGCATATATCCCAATCCGATAATAGCCGATAGCGTGAAAAACACCATCGATGCCGGCAGAATGAAAAAATTTAATAAAAAATAGGACGGTCTGGATGCAATCGTGAACTGCCGCCATATCTCCCAAAAAGTGGCGAACCTTCCGGTAAGGCCGCTTCCCTTAACCCTGCTATATAAGATGAAAGATACGAGTGCGGAAAATAGCGCGAAAAGCACCTTTATCAAAGGAACAAAGACGTAAACAAGAAAAAGGACCGTAAAGACGATCAGGGCCGGCACGATCACAAACGGAGGCAAATCGAGCCCGAAATATTCCAATATGCGGTTTGCCAACCCGCCGGGCGCGCTTTTCTCCAGAAAATCGGCGAATTTAAACAGGCGGTCCACCGGTTATTGCTCCTTTATGGCGGCCAGCTTGCTGTCTACGAAGCTGCGGATTCCCTCGATGTCGCACTTGCCGCACATGACGTTGATTATGGAAGTGGCGTTTTTCTCGTCTCTGCTCATTTTGTGCCTGTTCGCCTGATAATGCTCTTTTATGAACTCCTGTATGTCGAAGATACTCTTATTGTTCGTAATCATAAGGTTTATACGTTCGAGCAGGAGTTCAAGGGCATTGGGCCGGGCCTTTTTCCAGGGAGGTTTGGCAAGGAACATTTTCTTGAGATCCCCGGACGACACCTTCAACCCTTCAGAAAAGGTCTTGAGAAAATCCTGTTTGCTTATCGGGTCGTAAATCATGGAATAAACATCCTTTGCCTCCTCGATAACAAGCACCTTGTCCCTATCCGACTGGACCTTGAGCGCCATGGAGTCGGCAAGCCATTTCCAGCCGGATTTTGCCGACCTGAGGCGTTCCATGAACGCCTCAGACGGGTTCGGGTGCTCCGAATAAGCCTTAAAATATGCCTTTGCGTCCTTACAATCCTGGCTCGTCTCAACCACGAATGGATATATCTCCTCGCACCCGGCAAGGAGCTTTAAGGCTTTTTCCGTGGCCGCAATGCCCGGAGAATCATTGTCGAGATAGAGATATGCAGTCTTAACCTCCAGGTCCTTCAGATAGTCGATATGGACGCGAGAGAGAGAATTGCCGGCAAGGGAGATGACCTGGGGAAAATCGTGCGCGACGAGCGTAAGAGCGTCAAAATGCCCTTCTACTATAATCACCTCCCGCCTCTTCCTGATATCGTCGGCGGCGCCGAACAGATTGAAGGGGATGCTTTTATCGAGATTGTTTGTAAAACGGTACTTGGGCAGCGGATCTCCGTTGGAATACACGCCGCAGTTGACGAGCCTCGCCACGAGCCCGACAATATCCCCCTTCAAGTCACGGTGGGGCATGACGAGCTGGTAGTTATACCCCATGCCATAGGAAATGAGACCTGTTTGCCTTAAACGTTCCTCCCCGTAGATGTCCCACAAGTGTTTTCTGATGGAAGGCGTATAAGCGCCAATTTCCAGCCGCTTGATATGATCATCCGTAAAACCGTTTTCCCTCAAATGATTGGCGGCGATTTTCCCGTCGGATTTGAACAGAAGCGTATGACGGGCCATCATATAGGCTTCGCTGTAGCATGCGGCGGTAATCATGTCGATTTTTTCCCTTTCAGTATGAATTTTATAATTATGCCGCTCGCGCATCGAGTGCGGCTTATGCGCAGGCCGATTAAGCGGAATCACGTTCTTATCAGCCAGCTTTTGAAACGCCTCACGAAACGGCGTATTGTCCATCATGCCCACGAAAGCGAATACATCCCCTCCTTTGTTGCAGCCGAAACAGTAAAAACTCTGAGTCTCCGGGTAAACCGTGAAACTCGGGGTTTTTTCCGCATGAAAAGGACAAAGCCCTTTATACACCGGTCCTTTCTGCTCGATAACGACATTGTAATCCATGATGACGTCGACGATATCCGATTCCATCCTTACCCGTTCTATGTTTTCCTTGACAGTCAAGTCCGGTCTCCTTTACTTGATTTTGAATCTTGAATATATTCCGAATATAAACAGGATGGCCGCGAACCAGGCAACGAACGCGATCAGAAGATTGAGATATTTAAGCTCCTCGCCAAACTTCCATCCGCATAATACATATGAGACCAAAAAGACCATAAGACCCGCGGCCCCGACCACGCCCCACGCCGCGATCTTATATGAGGCATTATCGGGAGCCATAACAATGCTCACTAGCGTTATTACCGGGACGGTCATCAATATCCCGGCAAAACTTGACGCGCCGTGCCTTGAAAAATAATTAATAAGCGCAACCAGTCCTCCTCCGATGATAAAACTGTACAGGTAACTCATAAAAATTTTCCCCTTATTTCTTTTTTTCCTTGATCAGCCTTTTTGCGTCGTACATTTCCGTGTCGGCCCTTGCCACGAAAGCCTCGAGATCCTCGCCGTTTTGATACAGCGCAAACCCCACGCTCGCGCTGACCGTTATGCCGCCGGGGGCCTGCTCCGAGGCCAGTTCTATGCGCCGCACTATCAGCTTCACCTCATGTTCATCGCGCCCCGGCAATATCACGCAGAATTCATCGCCGCCGTATCTATAGGTCATTCCCGCGTCGGCGACCGAGCGGGATATGGCAAACGACTGGCTTTGCAGCACCCTGTCACCCATTTTGTGGCCGAAGGTATCGTTAATGACCTTGAAGTTATTGAGGTCTATGAACAGCAGCCAGAGACTTTTGCCGTTATGGGCGAACGTGCCTGCAAGATGTTTAAGGTCCCTGTAGAAACGGCCACGGTTAAAAAGACCGGTAAGCTGATCCCTGTCTTTCGTGTTCACCTCCTCTTCAAATCTTCTTACGAACCCTATAGCGCCCTTTGCGATGAGGTTTATGGATTCGAGAAGATTAACGTCCGGCCTCTCCGGCGTCTCGAGCCCCATCACCCATCCCGTCGAACCGCTCTTATAAACCCATACGTTGTGGACCTGCGAGATCTCGCCGTTCGAAAGAACCGGATATTCGTAAATCTTTATACCGCCCTTCGCTCCGAGCCTTCTTTTCCTGTAACTGCCCACAACCATGTCGAAATACTCAAAATGTCCGTTCGTACTGATGAAGCCGCCGATGCTTCCGGTCGCGTAACAGGCGTAATAAAGAATCGCCTCATATACGTCCATCACGGTCGTGGAAGCGCAGAGAATATCCCCGACCATGGAAAACGGTGCCATCCTTGATCCAACCTGTGTAAGATCGCCCCCTATGCGGCCCAAATCATTCATAAATAGCGGCCTCTTCAAAAAGGGAATGCACAAGGTGTTTTCCGTCGCATTCGCCGTAATTATTCATTATGAAATTTTCAAAAAACACCTTTGTGCCGTTTTCGTGAATGAATTTTACGCCTATCCCGTCCTTATCGATCCTTGAAACGATTGCGGGGATATCTACAATGCTGCCGTCGGCGGCGAAATTTATGACAAGTTCCTGGCCTACTCCCGTTATCCTTCCTGTCTTGATATACATTCCGCTTAAACTTATGTTCCCAGCCCTGCCTAGAAAAAACCTCTGAGCATCCCTGGTTTTTCCTTCGACGCTGGCATCCAGCTTATAACGCCGGTCAGCCCTGATAAACTCGCATAATTTGTCGACCACGGGAGTATTGAAAAGCCTGTTTCTGTTAGACGTCACAAGTTCAAGAACGGTGGAGTTGTCGTATCCGTCCCTGTACGCGCGTTTTTCCCTCATTGCGATATAGTAGTCCGCAAGGCAAAGTATGGTCGCCATGAGGGGTATTTTCGCGCCTTTAAGCCCGCTCGGATACCCTGAACCGTCAATTTTTTCATGATGAAAAAGAACGCCGGAGACTATCATGTCCCTGGAACCCGGCATTTCCTTGTTTCCCTCCCTGCATCTGGCTATGAGCCCGTCAATATAACCGTCGGCATGAGCCGACGGTATGCCGAACGCAACCGCGAGATACCTCGCGCCAAGGACTGAATGCCTTTTCATGATATCCATCTCGACATCCACGTAGGATCCACGCTTGTAAAGAACGCTCTCCGGCACGGATAGCTTGCCGATATCGTGCATTTTTCCGGCAATCTTCGTCAAAAACACGGTCTTTTCATCCATGCCAAGCGCCTCCGCGAGCGCCGACGCCAGGTCTCCAACCCTTATGTTGTGCTCAAAAAGGGATGAATCTTTCTCCCTTATGAGCCCAAGTATCGAATCAGCAATGGAGTCTATTTTCACCTTCGGCGTCCCCTTTTTTGATTTTAGGCTCGACAATTTCAAAACGCCTGTCGCGGTAATGGAGCCTTACCACCAGACTTATCTTGTCCATGAGAAAGGCCTTCTGCTTGTCAGTCAACGGATTGGACGGATAATTCCGGCGGTAAACGCGGATGACGTCGCCGCTGAATATCACCGGGTTTTGCATTAGAAAAGCGATGTGAAAATCGGAGTGCTTCATCTTCTGGAGCGCGAGAAGCATCTCCATGAACGTGGCTCTGTCCTCCTCGGTGGCTTCCCCTTCTATCTGAAGGGTACTCATGTTGATATCTATCTTTCGATTCCCGTCATCGGCGGCGCCCATGTCGGCGATAATGAGTTTCTTGAGAAAATCAACGGCTTCATCCCTCGTGACTTTTTTCATGCCGTTGCTCTGGATATATCCGTAAGTAAACAGCGCTGTTATCATCGAGGAATATTTGCCCTTCTTCTCCGGTATTTCGTTGAAGGAAATGGGTTTGCCGGCCGACCTGTTATGCCGCTGTATCGCGTTCATCAATATTTTCTTCTGCGATTCCGTAGGAACGTCATCCCTCCACGCCGCGCTGCTGGAAGCGAGATTCCTGTCCCCGTAGTCGAATAGCTGTACATTTGCGATGGCAAGGGCGAATTCCTTTTCGACCGGCTCGGAAAGCCTGCATATCCATTTTTCGCATTCACCGTTATGGACCAGATACGGTATAAACTTTTTCTGTCCGTCACCCGGGACGTTGGCGCATATGGCAAGCGACAGGTTTCTTCTGACCGTGACGAAGAGGTCATCACCTATCTCGCCCCAGGCAAAACTGTTGATATTGAATACGTCTATCTCTTTGGACGCGACTGAGGTTTCAAATTCCTTTCCGAATACGTCAATGGCCTGAAGCTGCGGTATCGTCTCGGGCGAAATCACAAACGGTTCGTTTCCAATCCCGTTCTCTTTCAGGGCATCCTCCTTCTCACGGAGGTTTTTTTCCTTGAAGAGCCTCTCGGCTCTCTTTAGCCCGTAAAACCCCAAAAGGTCCTGCATGGTAATCAGCTCGTTCGAATCGGAATTGCCGACGAAATCGATCAAAATACAGTTCTTTTTCCCGGGGGAGAGGCGAAGGCCGCGGCCGAGCATCTGGACGAACAGGGACCGCGACGACGTGGGCCTCGCCATAAGGACGCAATCGACCGACGGCTCGTCGAAACCTTCGGTCAGGAGCATGCAGTTGACCAGGACGTTGTATTTATTTCCGGAGAATTCGGCGAGTATTTTTCTCTGCTCCTCCCTGGGAAGCGAACCGTGAATGCCTATGACCCTGGCTCCGACACGCCTGAACTGCTCCGTAAGGGACTCGACGTGCCTTATGTCGACGGCAAAGGCGATGGTTTTGCGGTCCAGCGCCATATCCTTCCATTTTTGAGCGATCGTCTTGTCGAACTCGCTATGCCGTATCCGCTCGGACAGCTCCTTTACGTCATAATCGCCGCCCTTTCTATGCACGCCCTTGAGGTCCAGATCGGTTTCAATGCTATACCCCGAAAGTGGAGAGAGGAACCCCTCCTGAATCAATTGAAAAATGCTAACCACGTAAGGCACATCCGCGAAGATCTCGGTCAGAGACTCCTTTGAGTCCGTTCTTATTGGGGTCGCCGTGACGCCGAGGAAACGCGAGTCATAATTGGCCTTCATGAAATTGAGTATCTTTCGCCACGAGGAAGCATATGCATGATGGGCCTCGTCGCAGACGACATAATCGACCGGCCCCAGCGTGCGGCAGCTCTCGGCGAACTCCTCCAGTTTGCCGGCCAGGGTAGGAACGGAGGCTATGGTCACCTGCCCGTCAAACTGATAGACGCCGCCCTGAAGCCGTCCTGTCTTAACGCCGGGCCATACGAATTTCAGTTTTTCCTCCGCCTGCGTGAGAAGCGAATCGCGGTGGACGAGAATCAACCCTCTCCTGTTGTCCTTCTGAAGGACGTCCTTGAGGATCGAGGAGAAGATAATGGTATTGTGGACAACGAACCCGTTGGCGACGAACTCGTGGCCGTCCGGAACGGTCAGGTCAAAGACATCGTCGAAGCCGGGCTCCACGCTGACGACTTTCTCAAAAAGGAGGTTCTTCCTTACCGTTATCTCCCCTGAATAACCCTTGACCGCGCGGCCATGCCCGTTCTCCTCATGCGCCGCGCCTCCGTTAAAGCCTGTAACCCTTTTAAAAAGAGGGACAAAATCCCCCGGTATCGAAATTCGATACGTTACGGTATCCGTAGACGCGGCAGTGGAATAAAAATTCCTTACGGCCGGAATGCCAAGGGAAAGGAGAAGGACCTGGACGTGCTTTGAAAGTTTCTCATGGGGCGTAATAAACTCGATGCTGCCAGTCTTACGGTTGCGGGCAAACATGGCTCCGAGGAATACGGCTGCAAAATCCCGTCCACCCCTCAAAATGACGGCTGGAATTTCATCGTCACGCCGCACGAAAAGTCGGGCATGATTTTTATCCTCGCGCGAAATCAGGGAGCGTTCCCGGTCATTGGAACCGAGGTATCTGCCGAGGCTGCATACCTCTCTCATGACTTTTTTCATGTAGAAGGCGGCATTCGCTTCGGCGCCGAGGCTTTTTAACGGCAAATCCGTCAAATCCGCCCACAGCTTGTTGTCTTTCTTCAGGACAACGGTATCGCCAGCCTTGGTATCCTCCAAATTTCTCATTTTCAGGCTGCCGTCCGCGGCAAGCACCAAAACGGGGTGCTCCGGCGTACCGGCTATCTCATAGCCGAGGCCGGTTTTGAGCTTGAGCGTGGAAGTCAAGGCGGAACGATAGATTAAGGCGCAGTTCCTGGAGCCTTTCCGGGTTTCAACGTCCATATTGCGGCGGTAAAGGGCCGTATTGGCAGGAACCCCTTTGGCGAGATCGCCTATCTCGAACACCCCGTTGTTGGTCCAGATAAGCATATCCGAGGAGACACACTTGCCGCCCCCCGTGGGAACGCTTATGAGAAGGGATTTTTTCCCTTCTCCCCAGGCCTCCTCGACGCGCCTCTTGGCTTCTTTCTGAAACCAGTAAAGAGATATGTTTGACATTGGCGATAATCCTTCGCGATCAGGCGCTCGCCTTCACGGCTTCGACCTGCTTTTTCCTGTGATATAAACAGCCGTGGCAATACCTGTCCTCAAGAATTTCCCTTTGCATAATAACGCCAGCCATCTTCTCAAAGGCCACGTGATGGCCGTTATCGAGGACGGGGCATTTTCCGTCAACGTCGTCATAGGTCAACGCGCAGTCGCCGGCACGGAGGCCGACCCCTCTCATTACGAGCCGCCTCGTCTCGTTGCAGCACAGTTCCTACCCATTGGTCGTTTCTTTTACAGTGCACATATGGTTTTATACTTCTTTTGATTGGATTTAAGCTGAATGGAGTCTGACTATATACCCGGCAGGTACGTATCCACGCGGCCCGCCATGAGTCCCGCAGAAATACGATATAACAGCAGCGAGTCTGAAAAAAGCGGGTTAAATCGGAGGATTGAAGGGGATTTTCAGGTGAAGGCGTTTTTTCGGTAGTGGGTTATTTTAATTTTTCACACTTTGACGGTTTTTTCTGGCAACCGATCTTCGGTTGCCAGAAAAAACCGATAATACGCGTCGTACAGGTATATAGTGCCGACTGAAACCAAAATGCTCACGCCCATCGAAAGAGCCAAAATCTTTCTCTTGTCTGAAACCATTGTGTGCCCCTTTCGAGTTTTTTGGGTAAAAGTAAAATATTCCTATTGCCCCACACATATTGTATTACCTCAGGAGGCATCTTTTTTGGTTGCAAGGAGCCCTTCAAAAGATAAACCTCCGTTAAAAAAACTCTGTACGGATAAGGAGAAGATTGAGTGGCAAACCCATGACGAAGGCGAAGATAGTCGAATCCCTGGCGGCAAAAGCGGCTTTAGGAAAAAGGATGTATCGACTATACTTGCGGTGTTGACGGGCTAACTTACAATGAAGCGAAGAACCGTCTCCGGGATAGGCGAGCTCGTGTTTATAACAGGGAGGCCATAGTAGGCAGAGCCCTCAGACCGGTGCAGCTATCAAGATACCGGCCAAGAAGGTGGTTAAGTTATGTTCAGGGTGGCAAAGACGTGCAAGGACGCGGTACTTGGAAAATAGCAGACATTGTCACAAAGGACATCGGTTTTAGGCGGTCCTTTAAAGCCTGTAGAAGCTAAAGTGCGCAAAAGATCTTTCGATGCAGATATAACCGTCCGCATCCCCGTGCACCATAAGATCAATAAATGGTTCAGGCCTAATAGAAATAAATAAAAATGAGGAATAATGAAAAGGAAATTTTACAATCTTACAGTAATCTGCGAAGGGGCCATGCCTGATTTTACAGTAGATGAGCAAACCCTTGCCTCCTTCGAAAAGTCATTTGACTCCGGTGAAGGTATAATAAGGTTCATAGACAGGGAAGACAACGGTGAGGTCAAGCTGAGGAACAAGAAACTGGCAGGCTACAAAAAAACTCAAATGGACCCCGTGCCGTCAGAATTAAAAGATAAATGTTAGAAATCTCTTTTCGAAGAAAATGTGGTTAAAGCCGACTAGTAAACTAAGCTACTGAAGACCAGCGTGGCTCCGCTCCGACAGGTAGTCTACATTATCGGGAATGAGTGGTCGACTTCAGCTGAATAGGTATTCAGGATAGGTCCAACTGTTTTCATAGGATAAATTTTTGTAATAAAATCATTCCCACTTAAATATTAGACTCTGTTCAAGCAAAAAACTTATACATATGTCCTAAATTTCCTGTGGGGCACATTTATGACTTCAGATGGCATTATTTGATCTCTTCCTTACATGCCGCCACAAGAGTTGCAATAAACATAGGGTCTACCAAGGGAACTTGAGCATGGATTACGCCCATCTCACCTTCTAACTTCGCAGCCAAGTGACCTTTTCCTAAAAGACGCTCTGCACCCTTTTCTCCTAAAGAAATTTCTGATGTTCCTTCGCTATCCACGCGCAGAACAAGACGGTTCCCCAAGTTAGCACGAAGCTGCATAGGCATGACGTTAGCATCTGGGCGCTGCGCGGCAAAGACAAGTGATATTCCTGCAGCACGAGCTTTAACACCAAGTCGCCCAACGATATCGGAAACTGCGTCGGCGTACTGGGGTGTCATCATCCATTCAGCGAACTCGTCATGAATAATCCATAGGAACGGAAGACGCTCGGTTGGATTCGGCTTTTTATTAAGGTCGAAGATATTTGAAACCTTGTTCTCTTTGAGCACAGAATAGCGCCTATTCATCTCTCCTACGAGTTCATTTAATGTCAGAATGGAGTTCTGCTGATCGTCAATGATACCACCTTGCAAGTGTGGCAAGCCTTCGAAGGAGAAATAGTCCACACCGAGTTTGGGATCGATGAGAACGATCTTGGCCTGTTCAGACGTATTAGTACAGGCAATGCTCAAAATTATGTTTTGCATCAGTACCGACTTACCACTTCCGGTAGAGCCAGCGATGAGCGTGTGCGGAGCGTTAGACTTCGGAGACAGGAACAGCGGGGCGCTGTCCTCTTCCTTCACAGCAATGAGCAAGTCGTGATTACCATGCAAGCAATTCGGGTTCCAATGCTTCCATACTTCAGGTAGGTGCAGTATACGACGATTAGGACGAGCAATGGCGATGGCCACAGCCCCAGGCGCGGCCCGAACAGAAATCACGTTCAGACCATGTGTGGTAAGAAACTCCGAGCGCCGTTTAAGCACTTGCTCGACAGTAAGATTAGCGCTTCCTTGGAATTTTAACAATGCGGCGTTTGGTGTGAGTATTTTACTAAGCAACTTCGACTGCAGCTGAAATTGTTGCAACGCACCCTTGCAGCGGCTTTCAACCTGCTTGAGCCAATCGTCATCGGCAGCGTTATCCTGTGCGCCTCCCTGATAATCGATGATAAGTTGGCCAACCTTCGGGTAGGCCCACGCCGAGGTTGAGGCGACGGACTCAAATGGTGTTAGCGATTGTACTGCTGGCTGAGTGAGTGCAGGCGGTGTGCTACCGGTCAACGGGGATTTCGGCTGTGAACCTTGACATTCATTATCGCCAAATTTTTCATCTATACTAGTTGAATCTTCATTTTGTTTACGGCGTTGGACAATCTTGATCCGCTCCGATGGCATCCGGTAGTTCTGCTCCGTCCAGATATCTTGGTCTGCGATGGTCTTGCGGATAGCAATAGGATTCGAATCCTTCCAGTAGCTCAAGACTAACTCGCGCAGCCGCGCCCGCGAGAACACTTCCTGCCATGACTGATCAGCCTCAGCCACGACAACGAAGTCTGAACACTCCGGCGCGTCGGTCGGGCCGGACACGAAGATGTGTGAGTAGCCACGCATGAAAATACCGCATTCGCCGTCTCGAACAGCCCTGCGCCACGCGGCTAAATCAATCGGGGAGTTAGCCGGAAACTGGATGCCGTTCAGTATCAAGTCGGAGAACCGAGACAACCACAGGTCTCGGTCGAGCCGCTTTGGATCGCCGAAGATAGCGTCGTTAATTCGGCGCACTGTGTCACGCAGTTGCTTCTGTGACTCCTTGCGCTTCGCGGCAAGACTAGCATAGTCGACGTATTTGGACTCAGAGATGATAATAGAAAGCTGGAGCTTGCCTTCAAGAGTCTGTTCAGGAACTAGCGCAAGAATGTCCGCAATCTGTTCCTCATGTTGGCCAAGCCATTCGGCGTAGTCGTCGAGAAAATACCAGCCGAAGCGCCGATTTGTCCCAAGCTCATGCCGAATCATGTATCGGCTGAGGACAACTCCCATAAGTTCACTGGCGTTGCGGCCTCGCTTGGCCGCACGTAGCACGATATCTCCCGAGATTTCATTAGCGTCGTTAATGAACTTCTCGGCGAGATCACGGCAATCGGAATCGGTCAACTCAAGGTTTAAATCCTTAATGCGACCGAAAACCATTGAGCGCAGAAGATTCAAAGACGCAGTCGAGGAAATCAGAATATTTCGGCCTTGCGTTGCCCCCTGCTTGTAACGGATGACTTTGACATTTTGGTTGAGCAGTTGGCGGCGGTCGAGCAACTCATCGTAGTTCACCACCCAATTCCCGAGGTTGTGAATTTCTTTGAAGATGCTAGCCGTCTGCGGGTCATTGAAGTCAAGCTTGCGGGCCGGAAGCAGGCGCTTGCTTTCGAGACCATCCCAGTCACCTTTGATAAAGGTCGTTAGTGCAGTAATGAATGACCAGCCTTCCTTGGTCTGCACCGGGCAGCACATATATACGACAGATTTCATGTCGTCGATAGCCGATGGCCGGCGGCGCGACCAGCGAGCCGGGATAAACGATGCTGAATCCAATGGGTCGCATGTCTCAGGATACCAATCTATGCCTGAGTGTCGAGCTATGACATCTTGTAAAAACACCATGTCTGCCGAAGGCCCATCCTTTGGGTCGGGCACTGGCGCCTGGTCGGCCATGATACCAATACGAAGCCGCGCCATGAAGTCCTTTGCAGCCTCACTCGATACAAACGAGTCGGCATCGTTGTCCGAGGATTCGATAATTTTCTCGTAAAGTTCGCGCAACTTTACCCCGTCCCGATGGCGCAGAATGATTTGACATCGCATGTCCTCCTCGTCCTCGTGGAGTGAATTCATCTTGTCCACGAGCGCGTAGGGTAATCGCGCAGAATCACAGTTGTAGAGGACAACCGACAGATTGGCCCGTTCGTGCGGGTAAAGTGTCAGGAACTTCTTCGTCAAATCAACAATGAGCGTCGAAGTCTCCGCCGGGCTCTCGTTCGTTTCGTCTAAACCATCGTTGTTAATGACAGGGGACTCGTGGAGACTGTAGTCAAGATGGTGGTCGGTCAATGATAGCAGTTCAGGTTTTTTGTCGTGCCAGCCCAGCACGACTTCTGGATAGTAAGGGTGTAATAACTCCTGTTCGAGTTCCTTAAAGAACAGAGATGGAGTACCAAAAAATATGCTCTCGGCAGTCAACAAATATCTCACTAGCGCTGCCACCTGCAGCCCTTTGTTAGCCATTGCGGAGAGCCGGAGGGGATGCCAGGGCGTAACAATGGCCGTAACGCGTCCACCCTCTACCACTACCGTGCCGACTTGGAGCAGTGGCCTGAGAAGATTTTCTCGGTTGCGGTCACCCTTCGCGCCCTTGCAGATGGCTTCTAACAAAGCGCCATAGTCCTCGGCCTGTTTCACCAGGAGATCGCACGCTAGCCCGTCCTCGAGAAAGCCCTTAATTGCGCCTTGGTAGCTCTGCTGAAACGTCTGGAAGAGACTCAACAGTTTCGAGGCCGTCTGCTCAGACACAAGTCCATGTTCCTGTGCCTTAGAAAGGTTCACAGGCCAGATAAGCGAGAAGTCATGTTCCTTCTTGTAGATGGCGACCAAAGAACCTCGGTCTTGACCGTAGGCCGGATAGAGCGTACGGACATTGCGAAGGTCGAGTGACTGGAAATGTCCTTTGCCACTAACCGGCTCACGATTAACACAACAATACACCAATGGGTGCTCTGTCAAGCGTGCCCAATCTCCCGGGAATTCGCTTGCGACAATGTTCGGGTCATATGTCCAGAGGAGTTGTTTAAAGTAATTCTCGGTCGTTCCAGTAGAAAACTCGACCTCTAACTCCAAAACGAATTTCAGTTGCAGTGCGGACTTTGCAACTGAACGGTTGACATATGGTTTGGATGCCTTGCGCCACTGGTCACTCAACGCCTCAAAGTTCATCAGGTCGCCGATGTCCCAAGACACGCGACCCCCGAACAGAGTTTTCAACCCCCGATAGCGCCGAACGAAGAATAACCCCGCATCCACGTTTAGATCCTTAAGATCCTTCTTCGTACGACGATCACAGGTGAGTTTGAGACGTCGTTTTGAAGATGGCATGTCTTGATCGAATAACCACTCCAAACAAAGTGCTATGCCCAGCAAAAAATCCTCTGTCTCTACAGGCGTGCCGAAGATAAATCTGTCCCACTTCGCCTTAAGTGACGGTTGCTCTTTGAGTTCGTTTCGGTGACGCCGATAAAAATCTTCGTCTTCGTCTTGCGCTTCGCTTCGTTTGCTATTACGCAGTCTGTCTAGGTAATCACGCTCATCATCAGTGAGCAGGTCGGCTTCACGCTCGTTATAGAACTCAAGTGTTGCCCTACCGAGATTGAACGTTTCTCTTTTCAGTCCATCGAACAGCGGCTTCACTATCTCCCACTCGCATTGCGCTAGTTCGGCAGCTTCCTTGTTCCAGCCGCTGTCAGCCGAAATGAAAACATTGATGGCCGGGTGCAGTTCATTAGGAATGGCGTCCTTGACCTTCTCAAATGACTTGACTAAATCGTCTTCCAAAAGTAAAGCCTGAGTCGGTGTCTGCTTCACGAGGTAGCAGGCGCGCCTTCTAATCGCTTGTGTATAAAGCGCCTTCCACTTAGAAAGGTGGCCTGCCGTCTTGTCATTCAGGCTACGAAAAAACGCCGTGTCTTTCGGGACATGCAGTGCGGGGAAAGCTACACCGAGCGCAGACAATATGGGATGGCCGTCCTCAATGGCAGTCCGTGTCTGCAAAATGTATTCTGCGAAGCGGTCGAGCGCGAACGACCGCACTTCCAGTAGCCCTTGCAATGCCTTTACCCACCAAAGCCGCTGCTGGTCGGTAATGGGCAAACCCTCGGCAGCCAAGTTCACCCAGAGTTCGGGGTGAGATTGGAGTTGCGGCGTACCAATGGGCACTAACTCCTTGAGCGATTGTTCTTCGTCATCTCCTGTGTTGGCCACAAGCAGTGCGGACTTGTAGCATGCGGCGTTGCGGAAGTATGTGGTTCGTTCTTTTGTGAGAACTTCCGGCGGTAGCCCTAGATTTCCTACGAAGTGTATGGGCAACTTGATTTCAACCAGTTTTGACAACAAAGTGTCAGCCAGAATCGCTTTGGCTACGGCAGCGGTTTGGTCGGCGGTTAGGCAGTCAAGCAGGTAACGAGCGACACCGGTGGAATCGTCCTCCGTAAGCCGGTCGCGCAAATAACATACTGCAACTTTGCCAATCAGTTCGTCGTTAGTCATTTAACTTCCGTGTGATAGGGATTAATAACGTATGCGCAGCCGTCCGACAAACGTCGTAGCAAACCCAAACTACCAAGCCGTTGCTCAAGGCGGCGAGAGTTCGCCTGGAATGCCTTTTTATCGAACTCTCCTTTCGATAACACCTGCTCAGCCTCCTTATCGCCAAACACAAGTCCGTATCGGCGATG
>MFYY01000165.1:16404-17082 GCA_001787855.1 Candidatus Riflebacteria bacterium GWC2_50_8
ATCCAGCTATTGCGCGCCCGCCTGGTCAGCGAAGGGCTGGAAATCGTCGGCGCCACACTTCCCCGCTGATGTGAACATTTGCATCAGGCATTTCAAATCGTGCTCAGCGAAGCGGTAAGCGTTTTCGTCATCGACATTTCTTTCTGCCAGATGATAAGCTGTAACTCTTGAATATGTGCAAATGCTGATAACCCGAAATGAGAAAAATGGGTTGCTGATAACTGGATTTTTGAAATGGAGGCTTTGATGTATCGTTTTATCGCTATTCTGACTGTTGTTTTTGCTCTTGTCTGTTGTGCAACTCCTTTGCCGGCGCAGGGCCGCATTGATGGCGCCCGGCTGCTTTTTTACCCGATCGGCGCCGAATCGCATTTTTTGATCAGGGTCATGCGATTGCGCCAGGACAGCGAATACTGGTATTACCGGTCGCACCCGGTCAGCATTAAGGATCAGCGCAAGGGCGAATGGGTGTCGTCATATGTTTCAACCAACTGGCAGTCTGCCGATGTGTCTTACGAAATCTATGCGTGGGGGAAGCTTTCTGGCAATGCTGCTGATTTTAAGAACAGGTTTCAGATTGTCATGGGAAAGGAGCGTCGCGATGTTTCTTTTGACGAAGTCGTCGAAAATCCTCTTGCCCGGCTGATCTGCGCGAATGCCGAAACTGGCAAGTCGCTG
>MFYY01000165.1:17131-20812 GCA_001787855.1 Candidatus Riflebacteria bacterium GWC2_50_8
CGCAATTCCCGCCGCGAAATGGGGCGCGGGCAGAATCTTGATCTCTACAGTGTCTTTACCGGCGTCAGCGCTATTCGCGAGACTCTGCAGACTGATGTGAATCTGACAACCGGGGGCCCTGTGCCAGATCGCTTTTGTATGGCCAATATACGCACCATTCAGGGTGCCGTCGAGATGTATAATATGGATCATTCAACGATGATGGAAACACTCGACCTTGACGTGCTGGTCAAAGAAAATTACCTGCGCTCAAAGCTTGTCTGCAATTCAGGCAGCCAATACTATGGTAAAGACCTCTTTGGTAAAGGCGTTGTGCGTTGCCCGATTCATGGCGATCCTGAAAACCCGACTCCTGACGCTGCTCAACGCGGCGAAGTTGGCAAGCCCATAAAGGTTGCCGGTCTTGAAGGGCCAAAAGCGCCTTCACATCCCTGGCGCAATATGCTCAAAAATCCGGACCTGGTGCTTCCGGAAGTATACGGACTGATTCCCGCTGATTGCGCATTCGTGCATTTTCCCTCATACACTGCTTTTCGCAAGGCCTTCGACTTTATTGACGACTGGGCGACAGCTTTCGGAACCCTTGCCGGCAGCGAATCCGGCAGCTCAAATTTCAGTATCGAAAAGCGCATAAAGGATCAGCTGCTGCTCAAAACCGACATGCTGACCCGACTTTTCGCTGATCTGGCACTGACCGACATTGTATTTGCCTGCGAAGATCCGTTTGTTTTTGAGGGAAGCGCTATCGCAGTGTTTCTCAAGATCAGCAATGAAACGCTGCTGCGCGAAAAGCTGACGATGACGGCCGTCGAATTTCGCAAGGAAAATCCTTCGATCAGCGAAAGCACGCTGACAATTGGTGGTCGCCAGGTTCAGGCTTTCACTTCTCCGGATTTCAGATTTCGCTCTTATCGCATAACGGCGAAAGGGCACCAGATCATCTGTAATTCGCCGCTGCTTATGGAAAAAATCATCTCGGTCATCGACGGCAAGGCGCACGCTCTTACCGAGTATCTTGATCTTCACTATTTTTACGAGCATATTGAGAAGAATTTTGCTGAACCCGGCCGCATTTTCAGCTTTCTCTCAGATGCTTTTATCCGAAAGCTTATCGGGCCGGCATACAAGATCGCGACTAAGCGCCGGCTTGACTGTATTCGCACAAATCTTCTGCAGACCCATGAAATAATGGTGAACGGCAAGCTGAGCGCTGCCGCGCAGTGCCCGGAAGGCGGCGCCTATGAGTATGTTGATGGCGAAATCCGCTGTCCGCGGCATCGCACTATCGGCCGGCTGACGCCGGTCAGCGAGTGTCTGCCGACCGAAGTCAGCAACGAGGAATCCGGCAGCTATGCGCAGTTCGTTGCGCAATATAACCAGTATTTTTCGCAGTTTTTTGACCCGATAGGCTTTGTGTTTACCACCGAACCAGATTTTCGTGGTCGCCTGCTGATCATGCCTCTTGTCGAAAATGGCGTGTACAGCGAGCTGCAGAAAAATGTGCGGCATGAAGCGATGAACCCGGCGCCACAGATCAAGACCTGCATTCTTAAGATTGGCGCTAATTTGAAGGCTGATACATTGCCGGTTCCGGGTTACTGGCACAGTAATCCGCAGCTCAGCAGTCGTGTCGAACTTCTCAAACGCTGGTTTACCGGATGCCTGTGGGTGCAGGTCGGCGATCACCCGCTGCTGTTTCAATGGGACTCCAACATGCTTGCGCGCGGCATTCTGGGTGCATTGGGCGGGGGGCGCGCTGGCGATTTCGCGGTGCTCAGTCCGGCGCTTCTCAGCTTTTTCTCGCCGGTCATGTTTGCTCTCGAACTGACTGATCAGGCTCATTATCAGTCAATTATCGACTGGATGCAGATGGAAATCGAAGCAACCCGCGGCCAGTCTGCTTTTTTTGACCCGCGACTTCAGCTGTCACGGCTCGAAGAAAACGGCGTCGAAATGTATGTGCTCTCGTTCGACATGTTTGCCATTCGCAAGACCTATTATTTTACCAGCCGCGATGGTTTTCTGCTGGTAGCCAGCAAAAAGGAACTTTTCTTTGAGCTCAATCAGCCTGAAGAACGCGAAAAAGGCGCATTTACTGGCAATTTCAACCTGGTTTTTTACCCGAAAAATATTCGCCTGATGCGCCCCGATCTGCTCGAAGTGCGCGCCCGCTCGCAGCGTGAGGCCTGTCTCGAAAATCTCAAGAACATTCATTTCGTAACATCTTTTCAGCCCGACAAGCTCAAGGAAAGCTATCAGATTCTCTTCGGTTCAGCGCCAAGCTGCCCGGCCGGCGGCAAATACTCGTCCGAGTTTCCGGTCTCCTGCTCTGTACACGGTACTATCGCGGGGGGCGCGCTCAAGCCGGTTTCTGACTTCTTCAAAGGAGTGGGGGCTATCTCGATTCAGAGCTTCGTCGATGCTGATGGCTTCCAGAGCGAGGTTCGCTTTTTGCCGGAGTAACCCGTGCATGTCTGCGAAAGGCTCGAATCGAATATAATCCGCAGATTGCGCCAGTTGTTCAGATAAGCTGACGGCAAAGACAACAAATCTCGTTTATAACCTGGTTCTATACAAAATTCTCTACAAAAAGCGGGGCTGTCTCATAGAAATAAGAAACAGCCTCGCTTTTCTTCGCAGTTTTTCAAACATTATCAGGCTTAAATACTTTTTAGCAGCTGGCGCCCCTTTTCGGTCAGCCGGTATCTCTGCAGGCAGACAGTTTAGCAGGTTTTTCATCAACTCCGGGATCCTGCGTAATGCCGGACCGTGACCAGTATTTTCATGGTGCCGTAATGGGTATTTGCTGAGGCTGTGTGATAAAATCGATGGGAAAAATTTGCCGATTTCGGTTATAATAGCAGCTAAAAGTTGTCTGGAGTTAAGAAGGAGGTCGGTTGTGGCTGATAAATTATTGTCGTTGGTGCTTGTTTTTGCAATTCTGGTTTGCGCTGGTGCGGTTTCGGCGACAGAATTGCCGTATACGCCGCAGTTCGACCTGATTATTCGCCCGGCTTCGTTATCTCGCCCAACTTTTGCGGTCAAGGGCACGGTTACCATTCCCGGTCATGTCGATCATGTAAATGTGGCACGAATTCCGTGGCAGAAGTTCGTTTTCAAAGTTGCCGGCGTCGAGCAGCAGCTTGCTGAAGATGGTCTGATATTAATGCCGACGGGTTTGCCGGCTTCTTCTTCCTGGCAGGTGGCGTTTGAGGGACTTTCCGAACTGCGAGCTCCGAAAAGCATGGCAACTGGCGATGAAATATACTGTCTCAACAATTTTCCGCCGAACCCCGAGTTGCTCACTGACAACCCATCTCGCTACAATGTCAGGTTTGATCTGCCTGCCGGTTATAGTGCCATTACATTCGATGGAAAACTCACTTCGACAATGGGGCTGCAGTTTCAGATCGCCAGGTTTCAGAAGCCTTTGCTGCGAAAGACCAGCAATTTTACTTTTGAATATGTTTTTCCCGAGGGTTTCGTGGCAGATGAGGCTTACATGGCCTTTCTCGAAAGCACCATGGAAGAATGGAACAAACAGTTCGGCAATCCGGGTTTCGATGTCGTTCGCATTGGCGTCATTCGCCGGGGAGAGGCAAAAGGTGAAATTAACGGCAGTCCGTGCGGAAATCTGATTCTTCTGTCGCGTTCAGCGCTTGGCGGTCGCGTCGACCTGAG
>MFYY01000165.1:21031-24614 GCA_001787855.1 Candidatus Riflebacteria bacterium GWC2_50_8
AATGATTCCGCAGGATGCGATCCCGAATAATCCATTCAGCGAGGACCAGGCTCTGTATATAAAGGCCTACTATCAGGGTTCGCTGGCGCTGTACAGAATCGGCGAAATGCTGGGTCATGCAAAACTTCTGGAATTCCTGAATGCCGTGTTTGCAAACAACAGAAATCCAGATTTCAGCGCATTTGATCAGAAATTCGCTGAAATGTATCCCGACCAACACGCCGACTGGCTCAAGGCATGGCGCATTCAGAAGTAGCAATGCTCGGGGAAACGCTCATCAATAAGCGCTCTGGCGCTTGTAAGATGCTTTGCGGAAAATCATTTTACAATCTCCAGAATCTGCTCAATATTGCAGTGTTTTGCTTTTAAAGAGGTGAGGTTTGTGAAGCAGAACCCGGACTTTCAAGCCGCCAAATAATCGGGAAGATAGTGGCTTTTTTCTATTTTCATAAGAGTTTATAGCTATTTCAAGGTTGCTTAAAATGCCTGACAATAGTGGAAACCTTACGATCTATTTCATGAATGTAAAATACTGCGAACAGAATCAGATTAAGTAGATTCTAAAGCCAGCAGATAATCCAACATGCTGTTTGCTTGTTTATGGACTGTATTGAGCGTTTGAAGCGGGTCGAAGGTGCGGAAAAAAGGACCAGGCATGAAACGAAATTTTATCGGTATTGCTATTTGTATTCTGGCGGTTATTATTGGAGCTAGTCCGGTTTTTGCTCAGCAGGGGGAAAGAAAAGAGCGAACGGTATCCCCGGTTCAGAAGGATCCAGCCCCCTATATTGAAGAACGCATTAAGCCGACTGCCCTGATCGGAATCCCTTCAACTCTGGTTGCTGTTCACTATCGAAGGTGTCCAATCGATGGACAACGGCTGAAACAGGCAAAGCCTGTTGTATTTGAAGGCAAGGTCTATCGCTTCTGTTGCGACGCCTGCGTCGAAAGATTCTGGGAGAAACCGGAAGCGGTGGCTCTCAAGTTGCAAGATTTCGAGCAATCTACTCTGACGATTACCAATAACGATGGTGTCTGCCATTGCTGCGAAAATTACGCATCACGGCAATTCTGCCGCGTCTACAGGGATACCATTACTTTTTTCTGCTCTTCAGCCTGCCGCGATAAAACCACGAGAGGTCATCAAACCCCGGTGTCCCGCCAGCAGGAGCAAATGGGAACCAAAAAATAATGCTTCACAACAGGCTGGCTGGCTCTGCCGACCAGCCTGTTTTTTTATGCAATGTCGTCGCAGCCTGCTTTGTAAAAAACTGTTCTGAGAGTTTGTAAAAATTACCTGTCTAAAATGCCATTTTTATGCAGATAATTATGCCTCTTTTTGCCCGTCATAAATTACTCGGCGAGCAGGAGCCAGAGGCGGCCATAGTGGTGCAGGTCGCCGGCATTGTCGCCGGCTTCGCGGCCCTGGCCGTGATAGAGGTCGATATGGCCGGGTCCGTTTATGGCCCCGCCGGTGTCGTGAGCGAACAGAATGTCGTAGCGGTGTCCGGTCAGAACGCCGTGTTCATCAAGCACGGGAATCTCAGCCAGCAGACAGGCACCATAGGGAATGCATGAGCGGTCGACTGCGATTGAATGCATGGCAGTCACCGGCACGCCTGCGGCACCGGTTGGCGCGGCCGAGCGCCACTCAAAAAAAGTGTATGACGGGTTGTTGTTGAGCGTTGGCACCAGCTGCTCGGGATGCGCGGCAAACCATTCGCGGATTGCTCGCAGCGAGATTTTTTCTGCGGGTATCGAGCCATTGGTGACCAGCATTTTTCCGACACTGCGGTAGGGAAGGCCATTGGCGCCGGCAAAGCCGATATGCCTGACATTGCTGTTGCCGAAATCGAGCACTCCGGAACCCTGCACCGACAGGAAGAAATTATCAAGCAAACTGTCTGTGTAAGCCAGTTCGAGGCTGCGTCCGGCCAGCGCTTTGTCTTGGTCTATTTCTTTTCGCGATGGCATTCTTCCCAGTTTCGGCATGGCATAAATCGGGTATTTAAATACCGCATCTGGCTTGTCGCGCGCCGCCAGCTTCGGTGTGAAATAACCGGTAAAATGTACATTGCCGCGGTCATCTTCGCCCTTGATCTGGTAGAAGCTGAGCTGCTGCAGCGCTTCAGCCTGGTCATACATTGCAAACCGGCCGATAATTTCTGTGGCTTTTATGAGCTGGTTGCCGGTGATTTGCAGGTTTCCGGCGGTAAAAACGGCATCGGCAGCCATGCGCGATACGTAGCGGGCATTTCGCTGCGCTGCTTCGCGCAGACCTTGTGTAATCTTTAGTTCACCCAGTTTTTGCGAGGTTTTAACGTACATCTGCGAAAACTCGACTCCCGGTATCTTACCGTTATTATCGAATTCATAGCCGTGCCCGGGCGGCGCCGCTTCGCTTTGCGCAATGGCAAAATGCGCGAGCAGCAGAATCTGCAAAACCAAAAGTGATAACTTTAACATTTCTAAGTAACCTCCACGATATTTGAGGCATCTGCAGAACTCGATCTGATTTCGGAAGCACGAAAAAATCTTCACCTGCTACATCGGCCGGGGATTCAGGCCAGCCCGAGAGTCTACGAGATTCATATTCTGCCGGTCTTTCTGACCACTTTGCTGTCGATCCCCTTGAGAATCCCGCGCATATGCTTGATGTCGGGTTCTTAAAAAATTGTCGGCCTTTTTCGGTCAGGCGGTATTTCTGCAGCCGGCTTTTTCGACGGGTAGCATAAGTGAACTTATCGCATCTGGGTTGAAAATTCAAACGATAACTTTGAAATTTCAATGTGTCGCCTTGTGATTCACAATCGCAGGAAACGCAGTGCGGTTCTGCCAGGCAATGGCCCAATGAGCAGATACGCCTTGCTCATGAAGAGACTGTAGTATGCGCGTCCGCAAGGGGTCTGTCAACGCAGTCGACATCGTGCACAGAGTGAGCAGTCTTTTGCTTTTAAAGAGGTGAAGTTTGTGAAACAGAACCCGGTCTTTCAAGCTCGGCGAAATGCGCTGTCGCCACGGCTTGCCCTGCCGCGCGAGCCACCGCGGTGAGCGGCGATAAAACGTTTGTCACGCATTGAAGCATCCTTCAATTTTGCCAGGCTGATCTTTTTCAAGACCACCGAACTCAAGTTTTTTTATAGACAAGCAGTTCAGAACACCCTCCCGATTCGATAACTCAAAGCCTGTAGAAGTAGCTGTCGCTACAGTTTTTTCTGACGTTATCATCCCATTCCTGCCAGGTAGTCTTGCACCAGCTGGTAAAGTTTTTATCAGAATCTTCAACAGATTTTTTGTATTGCTCGTCGCTTATACGGTTAACGTAGTGATTCAGCCGCGTGGCACGCCGCGCTGGAGCGGAGGAGAACCCGCCGGGCGGCGAGCGTGACGAGCTTGCTCGGTTCGCCGACCGGTTCGAGTACGAGGGGCGTGACACCGGGCTCGATGCTATATCCGGCGGCGTCGTTCATGTCTGGGTGGTGGGCGTCGAGCGCCCAGGTTCCGTCTGGTCGCCGCTTCGAATTGAGATGCGCGAGGGCTGTGGCCAAGCGCGGATCGGCGCCATGGCCGAGGGTGGTCAGGA
>MFYY01000165.1:24655-25273 GCA_001787855.1 Candidatus Riflebacteria bacterium GWC2_50_8
ACCCTCGCGTTGAAGTTCGCGCTCCAGAAAAAACTGCGCACCACGTTCGGCCGCCTGGCGGAGCGCTGGCGTCCAGGCTTCGCGCGGCAGGACAGCGAGGGCGGAGAGGGGCTCCCAGCCGTCGAGCGTGCCCGCACTGCCCGGGAAGCAGTTCCAGCCGCCGTCGGGCTTCTGTGCTGCAACGATCCAGTCGAGGAGCGCTCCCGTCCGCCAGTCGTCGGCATACCCGGCGAGGATAAGGATGCGGGCGAGATTGCCGGAAGCGCAGCATTCGCTATCCTGTCGGATCTGCTCCGGCGTGATGAGCCACTCGGCGAAGATGAGGTCGAACGCGGCGGCAAGGCGCGGGTCGGCCCGGGTCAAACCGAGGTCGACGAGAACGATAGTTTTCCAGAGGGTCGCCTGATATTTCGGGCGGTAGAGGTCGGCGCGCGCCACCCAGAACCCGGCGGGGTCCTGATCGGCGAGCAGCTCGGCCGCCCAGCCCCGCTCGCCGATGGCCGCTCGCGCGGCAATGAGATCCGGGTCGTCCGTCGGTCGCCCTGAAAGGTCGCGCAGGGCCAGGAAGCGGGCTGCGGGTTGGCTGGGGTCGAGTAGCCAGTCGAGGATGGGGTCGCG
>MFYY01000165.1:25317-26694 GCA_001787855.1 Candidatus Riflebacteria bacterium GWC2_50_8
AAACTATCTCCGTTCTCTAACTGAAAAAAAAGGCGAAAACGTCGGCCCGAATGATTTGCTGATAGCAGCTATCGTTTTCGGATAGTTACATTCCCATTATTCGCTGTTTCTCAAACGCAATGCCGTCTTTATGAGAGCGGCCGACAATATTGGCTATAAGCTTTGCTACTTCAGGAAGTGTTTCTGAAGAATCTTTGTCAGGAGTGATGCGAATGCGTTTATCATTCTTTTTTACGATAACAAGGTAGTATCGCCATTGTTCTGATCTGCTTCCGCCTTCTTCTGCATCGAGTTCAACCGACACTATCTCGGAAAAGGTAGCCACGCTTCTCTGGTAAATCTTGATGAAGAAAGTAAAAACAAAAATCAGCCGCTGGTTTTCGAGATCCAGTACATAGCGTGAATCCGTATTACAAAACATGAACAGAAAAATGACTGTGGGTATGCCAAACCCGGCAGTAACATAAAAAAGATTCATACTCAGTCCTTCGTCGCTGATAACAATCCAGGTTCCGCATAACAGGCAGAAACCGGCAACGAACAGGAGTGCGGCCAGTATGACCTGCAGAATTCCCCAGACCGCATCAAGGGGTATCAGTTTCACGTCATGCGGAGGCTTTCCGTTGGAGTGTTCTTTAAGTCGCTCAAGCTGATTTTCCAGCTTCCATGGGTTCCTGAATAAGAGTTTGAAAAGTAAATCCATGATATTTATTCTTTCTCCTGCAAGTCCACATATTAACAAAGAAGACGGCACTTGCACATGTAAATTGGCTATCTGAGGTGACTATATGGGGCAAAAGCAACCAAATTCACTGCCTGGTGTCGGTCACTGGTTTCAGGGGGCCCAGGTAATTCGATATATGGCGTGGGAAAAGTCGTCTGACAGTAGCATTGAGCCGTCGTCGAGGATTTCAAGGTCGACGGGGCGGCCGAAAACAGTATTATTTTTTATGAAGCCATCGGCAAAGGTTTCATAGGCTGCTGGTCGCGTATCGTCGAGAGTTACCATAGTGATCCGGTAGCCGATTTTGCTGCTGCGGTTCCAGGAACCGTGCTCGGCGATAAAAATGCCGTTATGATATTTTTCGGGAAACTGCGTGCCGGTGTAAAAGCGCATGCCCAGCGCGGCGACATGCGGCCCGAGTGCCTGCGCACAGGGCACGAATTCGGCGGGGTTTTTCCCAGCCGCGAATTTCGGGTCTGGAATCTGATTGCCATGAAAATACGGAAAGCCGAAGTGAAGACCAGCCGTTGGTGCGTGGTTCAGTTCGTCCGGCGGCAGGTCGTCGCCCATCCAGTCGCGGACGTTTTCGGTAAACCACAGTTCCTGTGTTGCCGGATGCCAGTCAAAACCCCCGGTATTTCTGATTCCCCGGG
>MFYY01000165.1:26729-27047 GCA_001787855.1 Candidatus Riflebacteria bacterium GWC2_50_8
CGTTGCATGGCGCGCCAACTGGTATATAGAGCTTGTCGTCAGGGCCAAATCTGATGAATTTCCAGCCATGCCATTCATCTGACGGAAATGAATCGTTTACCACCACCGGCGCTGGCGGGCTTGTGAGTGAATCTTCGATGTTGTCGAAACGCAGAACCCGGTTAACTTCGGCAACATAAAGCGACCCGTTGCGAAAGGCAATTCCGCAGGGCATGAAGAGCCCTGTAGCGATAGTGTGTTTGGTTTCAGCGACCTTGTCGCCATCTTTGTCGACGATCGCATAGACATTTCCGGCTTTGCGCGAGCCGACGAACAGAG
>MFYY01000165.1:27057-27941 GCA_001787855.1 Candidatus Riflebacteria bacterium GWC2_50_8
GCCAACTGCCATTGAGCGGGCATCCTGAATTCCGGAGGCATAAAGAGCGATCTTGAACCCGGCTGGTAATCTGACTTCGCGCAGAACGGCCTGAGAATCACCCGGGCCGATGGGCGGGTTTATGCTGTGACGTCTGGAGACAATAACAACGATGCCAATGATTATGGCAGCAATCATTACAAGTCTGAAATACAGTAGTTTACGTTCTTTACTCATGTTTCGGGATCCTCTCTAAAAGCTTTGCTGAGCATTAATTTTTGTAAATGTCTGAATTTTATTGACGAATTATAGCATAGCGCTGGCGACCTGTCTGCGGCTGGACGACAAGCACTCAGCGTGCCTGCTGCGTCAGGGTGAATTCTGTGATCAGTTGCAGAACATCGGGGTCGGCGCTGCCGTAGCTGACGATGTACACTTCGAGGTCGTGCTGGCGGTAAAGGTTGAGCGCACGCATGATCGCGTCGAGTATCCAGACTTTTTTGTTGCCGAAGGCGCCGCCGCCGAGAGTGGTGAGGAAAAGGCGTTTGCTGCCATTCTGCTGTGCGTTGCTTACTGCCGCGGCCAGCGTGGCTTCGTAAGCGGCTTCAAGCACCAGGCGGGCGAAGCTTTCCCAGTATTGCGCGGGAATATCTGAATAGGCAACCGGCAGTGCCGAGCAGTAGGCCTGTGAGACCAGGTGTCCGGCGTTGTCGAGCGTGACTTCTGTCTGCCAGTGCAGGCCGATGCGCAGAAGCGCGCGCAGGCGGTCGCGGCCGGCTTCGTCGGTGTTTAGCAGCGCGGCGTCGATTTCTTCGAGAGCCGGGCGTGTCGTCATGACATAGCCATTCTGCATTTTGAAAAGACGACAGTCGTCGTTGCCCAGGGCGGCGCCGAGGTCGGCCAGG
>MFYY01000165.1:27985-28810 GCA_001787855.1 Candidatus Riflebacteria bacterium GWC2_50_8
CGCCGCGAAATAATTGCGATAAATTGTGCCGGCCCCGGCCGAAATAGCACAGGCCGGACCCTGCGTGTGGTCATGCTCATAAATGGCAACGCCACGCTCAGGCGTGACCTGCGGGCCGGTCATTTCGAGCAGGTTGAACTGTGAGGCAACCTGAAACATCGCATTGGCATTAGCTGGATCAGTGTGCATGTGTTGTACATTGCCGACAGCAGAAAGAAGGCGCAGGCAGCCGGCTGGGCTGGCGCTTGCTGCGACGCGCTGCCTGAGTTCGCCAAGCGAAGGGGTTTCGAGTGTTCCGCAGGTCCAGGCCTTGCCGTTCGCCAGAGATTTGAGCCGGTTGCCTTCAACCACCAGGTTTTTGCGCACCTGTTCGGGCGATTCTTCGCGAAGTCCGGTCAGAGCTGTAAACCAAGACATGTTTTCCCCCTCTTTTCCGGTTGAATTGCATCTGTTTTCGCCAGCCGGCATGTTCACCATGTCTGCGGGGCTTGCAGCCCTGGGAGCGCAGGCAAGCGCCAGGGCTGCCAGCAGCAGAATGCTCAATCTGTTCACTCTTTGAGTCTGCCAGCAGGTGGGCGCGGGGAGTCAGGTTGCTCTTCTTCGGTATCTTCGTTCAGCTCAGGTATCGGCGTGCGCAGAACGCTGTCGTCCATGACCGGCTTCGCGGCGGCATTTTCCCGCAGCTGCGCGAGTTCGAGCTTGAGCTGCTTCTGCTTTTCGATTTCGTCGAGCGTCTGGCAGTTCTGGAAATAGTTTTCGAGAGAGGCTTCGAGTCGGCTGGTGTTGTGCTTTATTCCCCACATCATGATCATTGATGTCATAAAG
>MFYY01000165.1:28841-29105 GCA_001787855.1 Candidatus Riflebacteria bacterium GWC2_50_8
TGGGCGAATGCCGAAATTACCAGAGGAATGAGAATTAGCAGTGGCCAGCCACCAACCAGAACCTTCGTGCTGGTCGGCAGTTCAGAATTGCCTGACCAGGTGACATTGGTGCCGCCACCAGGCGCCGCTGAAAACTCGACTAAAGCGTCGATTGTGCGCGCCTGTGGGTGATGAACCCTGATCGGGCCGTTACTGCCGGCGCTGATCGAGGAATGGTCGACCTTCACCATTGCCATGCCTGGGCCGGTATGCGATTCAGTCATG
>MFYY01000165.1:29122-33086 GCA_001787855.1 Candidatus Riflebacteria bacterium GWC2_50_8
GATACTTTTTGAACTGTTTTTTGGTGTCGCGCATGGCCTGCTCAAGAATCTCGGGCTCGATGCCAAGGCGTGCAGCAGCTGAATGCAGATCTTCGACGGCAAAGCTGTCATCCTGCTGGGTTTTCTGCAGACTTTGCAGCTCAAGCGCCCGTTTGAGAACCTGTTCGAATTCTTTTCTTTCCATGCTTGTCACTTTCGCAAAAAAATGTATCTCAGAACCGTTTTCAGTAAAAAGATATCACAAAGCCGGGCAATTCTCACATAATTCACCAGGTCTCACATAATTTTGATATCGTTTTTTTGCCGGCTGAAAAGTTCTTTCCCGCGTTGATTCAATCATTCTTTGTGGCTTTGCAGCGCTGTGCGAGTCTCTGCCGTTTCGGAAAATTTGCTGCATTTTTGGGCGGGCAGGAGTAAGATGAGCGAAAACACTGCAGGGGTGGGGAAATGAGTGGTTCAGTCGTTATGCTTGCTTCGCTTGTTCTGTTAATCGCTGCCTATGCGCTTTATGGCCGATGGGTGGCAAAAAAGTTTGGTGTAGACGATACTCTGCTGACGCCGGCGCATCGCCTGCGCGACGACGGCGACTATGTGCCGGCGCGCGCACCTGTTCTGCTCGGGCACCACTTTGCTTCAATTGCCGGTGCGGCACCGATTATCGGGCCGATCAGTGCAGCCGTTTTCGGCTGGGTGCCGGTTCTGTTGTGGCTGTTACTCGGCGGTATCTTTTTCGGCGCCATGCATGATTTTGCCGCGCTCATTGTTTCGGTGCGCAATGACGGGCGCTCAATCGGCGAAGTCATCAAAAAACATGTTGGCAGTCGCGGCAGCATTCTGTTTCTGCTGTTTACCTGGTTTACGCTGGCCTTGGTAATCGCCGCTTTCTCGATTATCGTAGCCAAAACTTTTGCGACGGTGCCGGCTGCGGCGAGTTCTTCGCTGATGTTCATCGCGCTGGCGGTAGTATTCGGGCTTGCTCTGAACCGCTTCAAAATGGCGCTCGCGCCTGCGTCGATCGTTGGCGTAGTTCTTCTGCTGGCGATGGTCTGGCTTGGTCAGATTTACCCGGTCAGTGCTGCCGAATCGACATGGATATACATCCTGTTGGTGTACATTTACATCGCTTCGGTGGCGCCGGTCTGGATTCTGCTGCAGCCGCGTGACTACCTGAACTCGTTTTTGCTCTACATTCTGCTGTTTGCCGGCTTTATCGGTATGCTGTTCTATAACCCCGAGATTGTCGCTCCGGCATTTACTGCCTTCAGGGCCGAATCTCTGGGCTATTTGTTTCCGATGCTGTTTGTAACCGTTGCCTGTGGTGCTATCAGTGGCTTTCACTCGCTGGTCGCCTCGGGAACAACCGCGAAGCAGCTCGACCGCGAAAGTGACGCGCAGCCGGTCGCTTTTGGCGGAATGCTGATCGAGACTTTCCTCGCCATTCTTGCCCTGTTGACCGCGGCAATACTCAGCAGCGAAAGCTATGCGGCCGATCTGGCGGCAAAAGGCCCGGTCGGAGTTTTTTCAAACGGCATGGCGCAGGCAATCAACGCGATACCCGGCTTCAAGTTCGACCCGGCCGTTCTGGTCAGCTTCGTTTCTCTGGTTGTTTCTGCGTTTGCGCTGACGAGCCTCGATACCGCCACCCGCCTCGGCCGTTTCGCTTTTCAGGAACTTGCTGAATTCATGCCGGAAAAGGCCCGCAAAGTCTGCGGCAACAAGCATGTCGCGACTCTGCTGGCGATTCTGCCGGGTGCGCTGCTGATGTTTACCGGTCAATGGAAAGCCATCTGGCCACTGTTCGGCTCGGCTAATCAGCTGCTCGCCTCGATTGCGCTGTTGAGCGTAACCGTCTGGTATTTTCATTCGTTCCATTGCAAGCCGCTGTTTATAACTGTTCCGATGGTAGCGATGTTTCTCGTGACCTGTTGCGCGTTGATCAACGTTATTTACGAAAACCTCACCAAGCAGGGTTATCTGATGGCCGGTCTCAGCGGAACCCTGCTGCTGCTCGCCCTTTTTCTGGCCTGGGAAGCCTTCAGCATCCTGCGCAAGGGGCACCCCGAGTCGGCAGTAAGCTGAGCGGAGGCAAAAAATAATGTTCGGTAAAAACTACTCGTGAATAGCCGTGAAACTTAGGTATAAGGGTTCGGTAAAAAAGTCTGCTGGTAACGGCAAAGCTGGTTAATGAGTTCGGTATTGCTGGAAAATGTTCGGCAAAATAGCTTTTGAAGAGGCAAATATGGCATTAAATTTAAAGACTACGGTTAAAATTATTCGTCGGTTTATTGCGCTGAGCCTGCTTGTGCTGCTGACAACTGGCGTTGCCGCGCTGACTACCGGTCCGCGGCAGATCGCGCAGTTTGAGCGCGAGGCCTTGCGCTGTGCCCGCGAAGTTTTCAGGTATCCCGGTCAGTATGCCGGCAACGATTATGTAGTTGAACTTAACAATCAGATGATTCGCGAAACCGTTATCAAACAGGCAAAAATCGCATTTGCTGGTCTTAAACAGGGTGAAATCGAAAAGTTCAAAAATGGTGATTTTGACTTCGTCGCTCTTAAAGATGCCACCAACATCTCAGTCGCAGCTTTTATTGAAGCCGCTGCCGTTAATGAACTGGTGAACCGCGAAGCCAGACGCATCGCCGCGAAACGTCGCATTTTCGCCGACGTTGCCATTGTTTTTGCCGCTGGTCAGGTCAGGGTTTCCGGTAAAATCGATATGAAAAAAGTGCCCGGAAATCCGTTTATGTTTCTGCCGCAGAACATGTCGCCCTTTGACGTTACCCTCAGCGTCAGAAGCGATGGCAGCAGGCTTATGCTTGATATTATCTCAGGCGAAATGAACAATCAGCCTTTCACTCCAGAGCTTAGCCAGATTTTTCTCGACTGGCTCAACCCGCTCTGGGATTTCGCCGCCCTGCCATACCAGGCCGCGCTTGATCAGCTGCACATAACCCCGGCCGGCGTCGAATTCAGCGGCCGCCTGTTCGAATGATCCACGAATAAGCCGGCAATATCATCATCGCTTCTGCTTTAAGTTCTTCAAAACTCATCAGTCACCTCCTGGCGAAAAAGAACGTCTCACACGCTTTTAAAGTAACTACTGGCTTCTCTATAAATCTATGTCAATCTTGAATTGATAGCAAGAATGTTGCTTCAGCCTCAGTAATAATCAATTTGCCTGTTTATGAGGATTTTACGCATTCAGCAATCAAATGGATCACAACTGACGAGAATATATCCGGCTTGACAACAAGTGCCGAAAAGTGAAGAATGCAAGGCATGATCACAGCTTTCCAGGATAAGGACTTTCAACATCTCTGGCTCTACCTGCCCAGCGCCCATGTTTCGGAGCGGGAATTCTGCCGCATGGAACTGCGGGCACTATTTCCTGATGAATGGGAATCGGCTGGCTTTGGCCGGTTGGCCGAAAATGACACTGTAGAAATTCCAGCAGCCTTCCTGAGCCAGAGGGATATCCCACCGGATCGCAGTCCATATTTGAGGCAGAGAATACTCGTCTGGAAAAGAGCCGGCAGCCCACAGGCACTTGCCGCCTGGCTTCTGGAGCAGAAAACGAATCTGGATGGATTCAAGTTTGTCCATTTGAGGCATCCGGGAATGGACCTGGAATACCAGGAGTGGATTCGGACAGCCAGGTATCTCGGAGAAGCGATACAGGGCACGCCGGATATGAAAAATCCCCGCTGGGAACTGGCCTTTCTGCCTTACCAGAATGAATGGATTCTGGGGCAGTATCAGCGGACCCGCATCCAATGGAAATCGCACAACCACAAGCCCTCGAACAACAGTCATTCGGTGAAAACCGCCATGGCCCGCAGTCTGGTCAATCTTGCAGTGGGGCCAGATCTGAAAAAATCCTTTGTCGACCCATGCTGCGGCGTGGGAACCGTGGTGATAGACGCCCTGGATCTTGGGCTGAATGTGCATGGCTTTGACATCA
>MFYY01000165.1:33336-33704 GCA_001787855.1 Candidatus Riflebacteria bacterium GWC2_50_8
CGGGCCCGGCAAATTGCGCGGCGGGTAGTCTTTCTGGCCTTTGAAGATCTGAAAGCTGTGATCGAGGATGCGGGTTTCCGCGTTTTGGACCAGTGCCTGGCCCGCCGTGGCCGATTCGTTCGCCATGTTTATTTGTGTGTATAGCAATTGATAAAATCTGACTTTTGCGCGCCAGTATTCGCCAGATATCCGCTGTTCGGAACGTTTTGCAGGCCAAAAAAAGATTCGACTATAATCTAAACTTTACCCATAAATGATAAAACCTTCGACTATAGTCGAAGGTTTTGTGCAATCTGTGAGATTTGCCAGCCGGCCTGGTCAGTCGACGGTGATGGATTTGCTGACGTTCTTGGGAACATCGGGGTGAA
>MFYY01000165.1:33866-38749 GCA_001787855.1 Candidatus Riflebacteria bacterium GWC2_50_8
ACGGTGCTACCGACACGGCTTCGCGCAGGTCGTTGTTGTCTTCGGCGATCAGGTAGACGTTCGCGCCCCTGATTTTGTGCGTGTTGATCTGTGAAATGGTCAGGTTGATGTCACGCTTGCGCGGCGTCGTGATGAAAATCAGCGGGTAATTGTCGTAGAGGCTGCCGAATACGTCGAAATGCCTGAACACTTCGTCGAAAACCTCGCGCTCTTCGACGCTGAGATAGGTCGGTGGCAGATCCTTGAAGGCATACTCACTGATCGCCTTGAACATGCGCAGCACGCCGCGCGGCTTGAGCGCCTCGCCCTTCTTGTTTTCGAGCACAAAATTGAGCACCTCTTCGAGCCGCGCCATCAGCTCGGCGACGGCATCAAGCCCGAACACCGAATTGAGGCCGAGAATTGTATTGGGACCGTGTTTAAACTCTGAGCCTTCAAAGCCCTCGGTATGGTTGAGCACGATCTCGCGAATCTTCAGTGCGCCCTCTTTGGCGATACCGAGAATGCGGGTGGCGAGAATGTGCATGCTCGGCTTGAGATAGAGCTGTTCGGCAACCATCTCGGTTTCCTGTTGCGTGGTCTTGAGCGTAAGATCAATCAGGCCGGGGATTTTCTTCATCTCTTCGAAATGAAAGCTGGCGGGAAGCCCGTCGCCAATCTTCGCGTCGCCCGCTTTTTCAAGGCGCGATTTTACTTCGAGTGCCAGCGCGTAAAGCACCAGCAGCTGATTCAAAAAGCTCTTGGTCGCGGGCACTGCGATTTCCGGGCCGCAGAACAACGGCACGTAGATATGGGATTTTTCCAGCGCCAGCGTTGAATTGGTGTTGTTAAGAATGCAGATGCGCTTTGCCTGTGGGTATTTTTCTTCAAGGAAGCTGAAAACATCTATCAGATCCTTGGTTTCACCGCTCTGGCTGATGCCGATAACGACGTCGTTAGCACCGAGAGAACGTGTGCACTGTGCGCGGAATTCCCCGGGAAGCAGCGGTGTTACCGAGATGCCGGCAATTTCGTTAAAGAACAGCGGCGCGGTCTTTGCCGCGTGAAATGAAGTTCCGCAGGCCAGAATGTAAATAGAATCACCATTCGTGCGGGCTTTGACAATGATGTCGACGAATTCGCGCATGCGTTCTTCGAGCAGCTTGATGTTTTCGAACTCAAAAAGGCCGTCGATCAGCCTGATCAGGGCAGGGCTGCCGCGGTCGCCGCCGATTTCTTCGAGCGCCTTGCGCACGTCTTCGAGCAGTGAGGCAAAGCCTGATTCGAGTTCGAGAGATACCTTCGTGGTGTCAAGCTTGCGGGTGAGCTGCGCAAGGAGAGCAATTTGCGGTGATTCGAACAGCTCGCCGGCCCGGCTCAGAAATTCTTCGTGTTCAGTCACCTGGGCCAGCTTCTGCAGGCTTTCGCTGATCTGTGTGTAACATTCGCCGTGTGTCGCGACGTTGTCGCGCAGCAGTCTGATGACATCGTTGCCACCAGAAAGAAGCCCGATCAGCTTGGCGGTGTTTTTGCTCTGGCTGAAGATTTCCTGTTCCATGAAATAGCGGTAGGGATGCTGCAAACGGGTCTCTTCAACTTTGAGCAGACTGCGCTGGCAGCTGTGCTCGATGCGGCTGCCGTCGCGGATGTCATACATCCTGAAGTCGCTGCTGTCAAAAATTGCGAACTGCTTTTCCTTGATCGGAATCAGAACCTTGGTAAAGTTCAGAACCGAGGCGAGATCTGAAGATGCGAGATAAAAATTGTCGAGCTCTGGGGTGTGTCCCTGCCCGATGTAGAGGCTGCTGCCGGCTTTGATCGCCACAGTGCGCCGTGCAACCGGATCAACGATGATCGCTGCAAACGAACCCGTAGTTTTCTGACAGGCTCTGACTACGGCGTTTTTGAGCGCGTCGTAGCGGTCCTGCATGTTGTTTTCGTCTTTAAACTTAAGTTCTTCGGCGAAAAAATGCTCGACCGTATGCACGACCATCTCGCCGTCGTTGTCGCTGATCACCTTGTGACCAAACGAAGTCAGCCATTCCTTGAGCTGTGAACAATTGGTGATGTTGCCGTTGTGGGCGCCGTAGATGTGGGTGTGACAGCTGACTTCATGCGGTTGCGCATTGTCGCGGGTGACTGCACCAAAAGTTGCCCAGCGCACCTGGCCGCAGAAAATCTGGCCAGCGAGCTTGTCGATGCCGAGTTCATAAACGACCTTGCTTGGCGCGCCGACATCTTTTCTGAGGCTGATGTTACCGGCTTCATCCTGAATCACGGCGCCAGTCGAGTCGTAGCCGCGGTATTCAAGCATGCGCAGCAGCTGGCAGGCGGTCTGCCCCATTTTTTCAGAGTCTTTAGCGAGAATGAGACCGAGTACACCACACATATTTCTGTTCCTTTCGCCGGTGCGCCACAGATTTTTCAGGCGCGCTGTCTTTCGCGTATATATAGCACAACCGGCGAATTATTGCAGCAGCCCGAAGAAGAGCTTTTTCCGCAGATTACGCAGATAATAGCTTGGCGTTTCGATGGCGGTAATTTAGATTTGATTATCCGGAATGTATTCTGTAGAATAGAAGTGTCAGAAAAAAATGTGTTGTGTTCCTGAGAAAAGGACATTGCTGATAAATCAGCGCAAAATGTTGGTCTGGAGAGGCCTTTTGAATAGACACTGCAAAGTATTGCATTTGCTGGTTGCGACAATCCTGTTTTGTTGCGTACTGTACCCCGCTGCCGCCGCCAGAAAGGTCAGAGTCGGCACTTATCAGAATCCGCCAAAAGTTTTCACCACTGAAGACGGGCAGCCGGCCGGCATATTTATCGACGTTATCAATTATGTCGCCGAACAGGAAAAATGGGAGCTTGAGTTTGTCGATGGTTCCTGGATGGATGGGCTGAACCGCCTCGAAAATGGCGAAATTGAACTGATGCCAGATGTTGCTTATACTGCTGATCGTGCCAGGCATTTTTCTTTTCATACCAGTCCGGTCATATCTTCATGGTTTCAGGTCTATTCTCGCCAAGGCAGCGGTATCAAGTCTCTTCTCGATCTCGACGGCAAAAAAGTAGTCGTTCTTGAGGGTTCTGTGCAGCAGGCAAGCTTTGAGGCCATGGCACAGAGTTTTCATCTCAAGATCACCCTTGTCGGGGTGCCTGATTACCAGACGGTATTTCAGAAAGTAGCCGATAAAGAGGCTGATGCTGCCGTCACCAACCAGTTTTTTGGCAATATGAACGCCAGAAAATATGGTCTCGAAGATACTGCAATTATTTTCAGTCCGTCGTCGCTGCACTTCGCGACCGCACTCGGGCAAAATCTGTATCTGCTCAAAAAGATCGACGAGCATCTGCAGGCTCTTAAGCAGGACACTAAATCATTGTATTATCAATCGCTGAAGCGCTGGACCTCAGAAAACGTCAGATTCCAGATTCCGCAGGAATTGAGAATCATTGGCATGGTTGTGCTAGGCTTCCTGTTTCTCAGCCTTGCCGGGAGTCTGTTGCTCAAACAACAGGTTAACACACGCACCATGGAGTTGCAGCAGAGCTATGCTGAACTCGAGCAGCGCGTGCTTGATCGCACTATTGAACTGGCTGTCGCGATGGAGCGCGCTGAGGCCGCCGACAAAATTAAGTCGGCATTTCTGGCAAGCATGTCGCACGAGCTGCGTACTCCTCTCAACTCCATAATAGGGTTTACCGGGATCTTGCTGCAGGGGCTTGCCGGGCCGCTTAACTCCGAGCAGAGCAAGCAGCTGGGAATGGTTCAGAAGAGCGCCCGCCATTTGCTTTCGCTGATCAATGATGTGCTGGATATTTCGAAAATAGAGGCCGGGCAACTCGAACTCTCACTATCAGCTTTTGATCTCAGGCCATCGCTTGAGAAAGTAGTGATGCTGTTGACCCCGCTGGCCAAAGAAAAATGCCTTGAGCTGCAGTTGAAAATTGCTGAAAACGTTGGCGTGGTAACGTCTGACCAGAGGCGTCTTGAGCAGATCATTATCAATGTCGTCAACAATGCGGTCAAGTTTGCTGAAAAAGGCTCGGTCAGGCTTTCCTGTCGAATAGAAGATGGCAACTGTCTGATCGAAGTCGCAGACACAGGAATAGGAATGAAAGCTGAGTCGCTTGAAACAATTTTTGAGCCGTTTCGTCAGATCGATTCAGGGCTAGCTCGCAAACACGAGGGTACAGGACTTGGCCTGTCGATATGTCGAAAGCTTCTGGCGATGATGCACGGCAGCATTCGCGTAGAAAGCGAGCTTGGGCACGGGAGCACTTTTTATATTTCCTTTCCGGTCAACAAGGGGGTAGACAATGTCTAAAACGCTTCTGATCATCGAAGACAACGAGCAGAACTTCTATATGATGCGTTTTCTGCTTGAAAATAAAGGATTTAAGGTCGTAGGCGCTGAAAATGGTCGCCTGGGAGTCGAGTTAGCGCTGGAGCATGTTCCAGATGCAATTCTACTCGATATTCAACTGCCGGAAATGGACGGCTACGCGGTTGCTGCCGAGCTTAAAAAGCATGCGAAGCTCGACAAGGTTCCAATAATAGCTGTTACCTCATACGCCATGGTTGGTGACCGTGAACAGATTCTCGCGGCCGGCGCCAACGGCTACATTGAGAAACCAATAAATCCAGACACCTTTGTTGAAGAAATAGCGCAATTTGTTGCGAGGGACTGATCAAAAACGGGGAATATCATGAAAATACTTGTTGTAGACGATCGTGAAGATAATCTATATTTTCTTAAGGTCTTACTGGGTGGAAGTGGCCATGCTGTGCACTGCTGCCTGAACGGCGAAGAGGCGCTGCGTTACCTGGAATATGAAAATGTCGACCTGATTATCAGCGATATTCTCATGCCGGTAATCGATGGATTTCAGCTGTGCCGCAA
>MFYY01000166.1:0-6088 GCA_001787855.1 Candidatus Riflebacteria bacterium GWC2_50_8
CTGCTGCAAAAAATCTCAAGCTGCCAGCAGCAAGTTTGAAAACAAATCCGGTAGGTGCCACTATAATAGAGCCGTTCGCCCTCAGCGAGGCCGGAAGTTATAAAATAATGGCAATTTTGCGGGATAATCCCGCGGTCTATGCCTATATTGATTTTGGTGTTAACGAAGAAAACTGGGTCATGTATCTGATTTTTGGTTTGATGGGTGGCCTGGGGATGTTTCTGTTCGGTATGAACCTTGGTGCTGATGGTTTGCAAAAGATCGCCGGCAAGAAAATGAAGTCGATACTTGGCACTTTCACTAACAACCGGTATCTGGGCGTTCTGACCGGTATTCTGGTTACCGCCGTAACTCAGAGCAGTTCGGCAACAACGGTAATGCTGGTTGGTTTTGTTAATGCCTCGCTGATGACGATCAGTCAGACTTTGTCGGTAATATTCGGCGCCAATATCGGCACCACTATCACGGTTCAGTTGATTGCCTTCGAAATTTCGCATTTTGCCCTGCTGATGATTGGTGCAGGCTTCATACTCAAGTTCTCGCGCAATAAAACAGTAGTCTACGCTGGCGATATCGTCATGGGCTTTGGTTTTATTTTTTATGGTATGAAGATCATGAGCGTCTCCATGTCACCGTTGCGCAGTTTTCCGGCGTTCAGAGAAATGTTGCTTTCCTTCGGTAATTATCCGATCAGCGCGATAATGGGTTCAATGCTGTTTACGGCGCTCATTCAGAGCAGTGGCGCTACTATTGGCCTCATCGTGGTTTTCGCCAGTCAGGGATTGATCACTCTGCACGCCTCGATTCCGTTGATTCTCGGTGCTCACACTGGCACCTGTATTACCGGATGGATCGCGGCTATCGGCGGGTCAGCAGCTGCTAAGAAAACGGCGCTGCTTAACGTTCTTTACAACCTCATCGGCACGATTATATTCCTGCCTTTCCTTTATAACTACATGAGTTTCAGCGATTTCGTGGTCTGGTGCACGGCACCATTTTCGTCTTCGCCGGCGCGCGAAGTCGCGAATGCGCACATGATTTCGGCCATTCTGAAAATGCTGGTCATGTTTCCCTTCTATGACCAGATTATAAGCCTGACTCACATGATCATCCCCGAAGAGAGCCAGGAAGAAATTGCCCGCTCGGTAAAAACCAAGTATCTCTCGGAAAGTCTTCTTAAATCGCCAGAACTGGCTCTCGGAAACGTGGCGCGCGAGATTCTGCGCATGGCCGGTCATGTCGAGTTCATGATGGAGAAGGTGCCGGAAATGATTTCCTATGGCCGCGAGGAAACCATTCAGGAAGTCTCGTTTCGCGAAGATAAGGTAGATACTGCGCAGTATGAGATAACCAAATATCTTTCGCAGCTGTCGGAAGAATCGCTGACTGAAGATCAGACTCTTTTAATGATGCGCTATATGTCGATAATCAATGAACTTGAGGGGCAGGCTGACCTGATTCACAAGATCATTGTGCCTTTTGCACGTGCCAAGGCGCGTGAAGAAATTCGCTTTTCTGAAGAAGGCTTTCGCGAACTGCTCGGCATGTTTGACCGCTCGAACGAAAACTTCAAGCTTATTATCAACGCTTTTGCAACACATAATACTGAACAGGCTGAGCGCGTAATGAAATCCGAGCGCACCTTCGAAGTTCTGATCAAGCGCCTGCGCACCGCGCATATGCGCCGTGTTTTTCAGCACAAAGTTCAGTCGATAGAGACTTCGACGTTGCACATGGATCTGCTGCAGTGCTTCAAGCGCATAAATATGCATTCGATCGAAATGTCGAAGTCGATGATCGTTGACTGGTATGGCCAGAAAGAGCAGGTTCTTGCCGAAGGTGATGCCGCAGTTGCCGCCGCGCTGCGGGATGCCGATGAAGAACCGCCTCAAACAGATGGAATATCTCATGAATAGGTTGGTTTATGAACGAAAAAGTATTCACTGGCTCGATAGACAAGTTACGTAACCCGGAGCGCTTTGAAAGACTGCAGGTCGACAGGGTTCTCAATTATAGTCTGGCCGGTTATGAAGTCTGCAGCGTTCTTGACGTTGGAACAGGCACCGGCCTTTTTGCAGAAGCGTTTTTGCGGCATGGTTGCGGGGTCAGGGGCGTTGACTGCAATGACGATTTTCTAAAAGTTGCGACTGAGCTGGTTCCTGGTGTCGAATTCAGCCGGGCGACTGCTGAGAGTCTTCCTTTTGACAATGGTAGCTTCGACCTGGTTTTTATGTCGCATGTGCTTCATGAGGCTGATGATCCGCTTATGGCGGTTCGTGAAGCATATCGGGTTGCGCGCCGTCGTCTGGCGGTGCTCGAATGGCCATATCTTGAGCAGGAAATCGGCCCGCCGCTCAATCATCGAATGCCGGCGGAAGCCATTAAAAAACTTGGCGAACAGGCGGGTTTTGCCCTTTGCGATCAGATTCAGCTGCGAGTCATGCATTTGACTATTTTTGATCGCTGAAACTGTTGTGACATTTGCTTTGCACAAGGTGCAAAGGCTGTGCAAAAATACTTTATCAGCGCCACAATGCGCATTGCACCGCTGAAAAAAAAACTGTAAAAAAAAGCACTGCAATCTGATGCGGGATGCAGAGATTCGGATTAGCGCCCCCCTTGTTGCATGCCGGATTGCTGCCTTTTGCGAATGAACACCTGATTGTGCTATAAATGCATCCATACAAATTAAGTGGGTGGCAGATGAATCATACTGATGTGGCAAAGGCTATCGACATTCACCATTTTCTTGATCGCCTGGAAGAATCCAGTTCTATTCAGAACTATTATCGCATAAATCACCTGACACCTCAGCAAAGAGAACTCCTGGCAGAAAGAATGGCCGAGTCGCTTGTTTCAGAACTTGAATCCATGGGACTTCACATCGATTCCTGAAGCTGTCTTTTTTATTGACCCGCAAGAACGGCATCGACTGTGAGCTACGTGTGTGAAAAAAATTTTTACATTTTTTTTTGCAGCTAAAGGCTGATTGCAAGCGAGTTTTTTAAGGGGTGGTAGAACCCTACAACCGGGGAAGTTGAATTTTAGTAGTTTACCCACTTGTGCATCGTTGAAGTTATATGTATAATCAACTTTGACCAAATTTTCCAGGAGGAATTCCGTGAATAAATCAGAACTCGTGAAGGCAATCGCTAAAAAAGCAGACGTTACCAATGCAAACGCTCAGGCAATCCTTGAAGCTTTTGTAGACGCAGTAAAGGGCGGTCTCAAAAAGGGCGACAAAGTACAGCTCATCGGCTTCGGTTCTTTTGCAACTGTTAAGCGCGAAGCTCGCAAGGGTGTAAACCCCCAGACCAAGAAACCCATCAAGATCGCTGCCAAAAAAGTTGCCAAGTTCATCGCCGGCAAAGAACTCAAAGACATGGTAAACGGAACTGTTGCCAAAAAGAAAAAATAATTTCTGACATTGAGAGAGCCATCCTTACGGGTGGCTCTTTTTTTATTCCGGCATATTTCTTGACTTTTGTTCGCTCCAAAATATACTTAATGCTTATGTTCAAATTTTTATCAGGCTGTAAGAAGTAAAAACTTGCGTTTATCAAGCTATACACACCTTGGTATGGTCAGGCGGAACAATGAGGACGCCTGTCTGGTTATTCCGCCCTGGAGCAGTCTTGCTATCAGGCGCCAGGCCTGCCTTTTCGCCGTTGCCGATGGAATGGGCGGTCAGAACGCCGGAGAAGTGGCGTCGGCGATTGCGATGAAGACGGCAACTGAATTTTTTGCCGTCCATGCGCACAATCCGATGAGCGCTACGCTTGTCGAAGAAATGTTTGGCCATATCAATGCCGCAGTCTGGGGGCACTCTCAGGAACACCCTGATACTTCCGGAATGGGCAACACCCTGACCATGATGATTGCCTGGCAAGGTCGGGCTCTGGTCGGACATATCGGCGATTCAAGGCTTTATCGATTGCGCGGAAATGACTTCGTGCAGCTGACCAATGATCATTCTCTGGTAGCCGAACAGGTTCGCCTGGGAAAATTGACGCCGGAGCAGGCGAGGGTTCACCCAACCAGGCATATATTGAGCCGGGTTATGGGCAGTCGGCAGTTTGTGGTTCCGGATATTTTTGAAACGGATCTGATGGTTAACGACGTATTTCTGATATGCTCGGATGGTGTCAGCGGTATGATCGAAGACCGTGAGATAAAGGAGATTTTGACACAGAATCTGCCAGAAACGGCGTCGGTTAAATTGATTGAAGCTGCCAACCGGGCAGGCGGAAAAGATAACTCTACCGCAGTCGTATTCGCATTTGACCAGCTTCCGCTGGTGTTTCCCCCGCATTATTCTCTTGAAAGAATGTTCTCGTTATTATTTAATAAGGTATGTGCGGGCGGAGTTTAATAAAACTATGGTAAATCTTCGTGTTTTGAAGTATATATACAGTTAGTGAAATCTGGAGGTCACTCTGCATGGACTCGATGCTAATAATAATTATAATTGGGATAGTTGTCTTAATCGGCATTATCATTTTTGTTTTGAGCAGCAAAGATAAAGGCAAGGAAAATGCTGCCAAGGCACAGCCTGCTGCCGAAGAAAAGAAAGAGAATCTCACTCACAAGCGTTTTAAACAGGTTCTCTCCGGCAACGATCTGCAGAGTGACATGAAGGCAGAAGAAGAAGAACTGCTGACAAAATACACTGCTGGTACCGGTGAAGGCATCAACGAAGTAGAAAAGCTGCTTGAGGGCGACCCAAACAATGTTGACCTGCTCGACTGGCTTGCGTTCATGTATTACAGCAATAACAACATCGATAAGGCCATCGAGACCTACAAGCGTGCTCTGGCTATCAAGCCTGACAACGAAAATCAGCATTATTACCTGGCTAACAGCTATTTTAAAAAGACCATGATGGCTGAATCCAAAAAAGAATGGAACGAAGTAATCAGGCTCAAGCCTAATTCAAAGATCGCAAAGAATGCGCAGGAGCGCATTGATTACCTGAGTTCGCAAGGCAAATAAATCGATTCTGAAAGGCATCTATGCCAATCGTTAATCCTCCAGAATTAACGAACTATCATCTGCTCGACCTTATTGGCTGCGGTGGTATGGGTTCAGTATATATTGGCTATCAGCTCGATACCGACAAGCTGGTGGCCATTAAACTTCTTGACCCCGAAGTGGCGAAGATTCCGGCAGTGCTGGGCCAGTTCAAACAGGAAGGCGAGATTCTCAAAAATCTTCGCCATCCCAACATCGTAAATTTTGTTGCACAGGGCTGTGAGGCGGATTTTCATTACCTGGTGATGGATTACGTAAAGGGCTTGTCACTCGACAGTTTTCCGCTTGGCAATTCGATGACGACGCTTGGTGTCAAACAGGCTCTGCCAAGCATGGAAGAATATCTGAATGTTTTCATCGGCTGCTTTGAAGCTCTTGGCTATGTTCATAAGAAAGGCCTGGTGCACCGTGACATCAAGCCGCAGAACATTATTTTGCGTGGCGGCGAATACAAACCCTGTCTTATTGACTTTGGCATAGCCAAATATTCCGAGAAAGACGACGATCTCAATCTGAGTGCCGACGGAATGTTCACCGTTGCTTATGCGAGCCCGGAGCAGCTTACCAACAAACCAGTCGACTTGCTCTCTGACCTGTTTTCTTATGGCGTAGTCATGTATGAAAAGCTGACTGGACACCTGCCATTCAAGGGCAAGCGCGCCATGCAGGTGTTCATCGAACAGACAAAGTGGAATTTTTCGCCACCCCGTCAGCTCAACCCGGTCATACCGCAGAAGCTTGAACAGATTGTGCTCAAGCTGCTTTCCAAAGATCCGACCCAGCGCTATCCAACTGCCGAGATGGTTCAGGGTGAGCTCGAACGACTGCTCGAAGTTACCCGTCAGGGGCGCTCAGGACTTGGTATCAGCGCAATCGCCGGAGAAATTCGCGGCGTAGACCTTGCCCGTCGCAGCTTTAAAAAACGCACTCTCAGCGAAGAGCAGGCAATTCTCAAGAGACAGCGCGCAGAACTTATCGACACCAGGCAGAAGCTCAAAATCGAAAAGAGCAAACTGTCTCCCGACGTCGAAAAGGCCGCAAGTCTCGACATTCTCTG
>MFYY01000166.1:6112-23333 GCA_001787855.1 Candidatus Riflebacteria bacterium GWC2_50_8
GCCAGCCGCTGGTTATCGACAAGTTCAACTCAATTTTTAAACTCGAGACAATTGCCTTCGAGAAACGTGGTTTGCCTTACACAATCAATACGATCGAACAGAAACTGGCAACCACTGAGGGTAAAGATATAATAGTCGGCCAGATTAACTTTACCGAGCGCGCCAAGCGCAGCTTCTCAATTAACAAAAAAGATTCTTTTCTCGCCTGGGATCAATCCAACTGGTTCTTTGGCGCTTACGAAGAAAAGGACTTTCCCATTTTCCTAATGGTCGGCGATCGCAGTATGCCGCGCAGCCCCGAAGGTTTTCGCGGCTTTTTCTGGCCAGTTGAGTTCTTGATTGCCATTCAGAAACTTGGCTGGACCGGGGTGTCTATAATTGAATCCTTCAAGGGCGTCGATCGTGGCGGCCATGCCGTATCTGCCGAGCATAAAGAGACCATTCTGTTTTCTCAGTCGCTTTTTGACAGTCTCGACAAGATTCTCGGCAAAATCACAACAGCGGAAAAGAAGGTTTAATGATGGTCATCGAAAGCAAAATTGCGGTTCTGGTTGAAGCTTATCAGCGACTGAGCAAGGCCAATAAGCGATTTATTGAGCAGGGATGCAGTATCGACGCTTTTAGAAATTTGATAGAGCAGCGCGAACTTGTCATGGAAGACCTGCCGTTGTTGTCTCAGGAGCTGGTAGCTGCAATGGAAAAGAGCTTTCCTGATCATCAGTTTAGCTGTAACAGCGTTGCCGAGGCGGTTCGTACGATTTCCATAATCGCTCCTGACCTCGAAGATTGCTGTAGCCAAGTTCGAATTGCACTAAAACAGCTGGTGGACTCTGATCTTGATGTTGAGAAGAATATTGCAGCACTGAAAGATGAGATAAAATCAGAAATTGGGCGGGTCAGGCAGGGTTCTCGCGGGCTTAAAGGCTATCGCCAGACTGCTTCTTCATATGGCAGCTGTTTTATCAACAAGGTAAAATAACCTCGTATTGCCTGTTAACAGAAGCGAAGCAACCTGAAAAAGATTGCTTCGCTTTTTCATGCGTCTACTGGTGCTGCTACAATGACAATGAGTTTGTTGTATAAGCAGGCTGCGTGCGCAGTTCGGACGAGTTGTGGTAATTAGAACATGCCGGGAATATTCATTCCGCCGGTGATTGAGCCCATTTCTTCCTGAACCATTTCTTTTGACTTGCTGATGCCCGCGTTAACAGCCGACAGCACCAGATCCTGAAGAGTTTCGACGTCGTCAGGGTCAACCGCATCTTTGTTGATTTCGATGCTTACCATTTCCTGGGCGCCATTGAAAACGACTTTGACTATGCCACCGCCAACGGTTGCTTCGATAGTCTTGTCTTTCATTTCTTCCTGGGCCTTCTGCATCTTTTCCTGCATTTTCTGGGCCTGTTTCATCAGGCTCTGCATGTTAAATCCACCCTTCATAAAACTCCTCCTTGAAAGCAATTTTTTCAGGAACTGATGATAGCAGAATCAGCGCAAAATCGCAAATTTGCCGCGCACCCGCCGCTTTGCGTCAGGAAACCCGCTTTCGTTATCTATTCTTACCGCGTAAAAATAGGTGCCGTTGGCAGTTTTGCGTGGAATCCGCCATTCATAGACATTTTCGCCTTCCTGCCCGCGAATGCCGGTCGCATAAATCTCGTGCCCGGCAGTGTCGTAGATTTTGAGGTCGACATAAGTCGGGAAATTAAGATAAAACCTGAAGTTTACGCTGTTTCCGCGGGCCGGACTCGGGTAAACCGCCATCATTTTGATGTTGTTTTCGGGCAGATAGATGATAGAGGTTTTTACAACCGCGTCGGCTGCTGATTCCAGATAGATTCGCTGTCCCGGCAGAACCTTGAGGTTCTGCGTCGCCAGGTCGGTATTTTCACGGCTCAACCTGATGAAACTGCGAAACTGCGATGAATGGGTGCCGTTTTCAGTCAGGTCGAGCAGCATGCCGGTCGGATCGGCTTCAGAATATATTTTGAGCTTCGTGGTGTCAGTGGTGAACCAGTTGCGGTCTTCGGCTTCAACCTCGATATACAGGCTGGGGTTAGCGACTGTATCGGTAACGCGCTGAACAAAGTGTTTTTCTGAATACAGCCTGATGCCGAGTATGTTTAGCGGTGATACAGAGCCTGACTGCAGGTAATAAACGAGTTTGCGGTCATTAGTGAGTATTGGCGAAGTGAGTTCGAGCCATTCGCCGGGAAGCAGGCTGAGCGGGTATTGCGGGACTGCCTTGCCGGGTGCGAGTTCGAGGCTGCAGCGGTAGCGACCGCTTTCGCTGCTGAAAGGTTCGAGGCGAAGCTTGACGGTTGTGCTGGCCTGGGTGCCGGTGCGCGCGTAGAGATCGAATTCTCGACCGCTCAGATTAAGCGTTCCCGATGCGGCAACCTCAACAAAAATCACCGGAATCTCGACCTGCTCTGATGCGATTAGTTGCGCGAACCCGTTGTCGCTGAACAGGTTGATGCCCTGTCTGCCGCCGGTAATGAACTGATGCTGATAGAGCGCGGCACTTTGCCCGAGGTAATCGGTGAGACCCTGCAGCTGCAGCGTGCAGGTGGATTGCAGTGGCAATGGCGAAAGCGGGCGCCAGCTGAATGTGTTGTTGTCAGCGGCCGGGCTGGTAAGTTCAGTGATGATGTTGCCCTGTTCAGTGATTATGCGCAGTGCATCGACAGTTGACTCATGGGTGAGTTTGCGGCTGAAAGTCGCCAAAATGGCTGGCAGTTCTGCGATGCCGCTGCTTCCAGATGCAGGAATAATCGCCGATACTGTCGGTAATGGCGCGATCTGAAAGGTTTGTGCCGGCTGGCCTGCAAACAGCAATGTAGCGGTAATATCGCCAACGATGCCCTCAGGCAAAGAGTATTCACCTCTGAAACTGCCAGGCGCTAATTCGCTTAGTATCGACAGGGTTGTCGCCGAAGCCGTCTGGATGCGGAGATTCCGTGTTTCAGTGTAGGTTTCAAACATGTTGGTGCAGGTTGCCACTAGAACAAGCTGCCCTGGCGTGGCTTCTCCGAGAAGTGCGACGCTCTGGCCATTGCGCGGGGCAATGCCGGTGAGCAGATCGAACGTGGCCGAGCTTTCGCCGCGCATCGTCAGCCATGCGCTTTCTGGCAGAAGAAACAGGCCATTGCTGTCGCGCAGGCTTGTCGAAATGTTCAGCTGATGCCGGGTAGAGCTGGCATAGCTGGTCGCGGGAGTGATCAGAACGCTGCGGTCTGCATCGGCATAGCTGAACAGCAGATCGATAGGCCTGGCGTCTGATGCCAGCAAGCTTATGCCGTCGGCGACCGTGTTGCGATCGATGCTGTGGCTGAAGTTCAGTCTGATAGGATTGTCGAGAGCCAGATCGATGCTGCCCGAGGCCGGAACAATAGATTGCAGCGTTGTTCTGGCGCGTGCCACCACCGTGATGTTCAAGGTGGCGTCGCCTTGCGATGTAACGGTAATAGAGACACCTGGCGCCAGATTGATCGGCACAGCCAGCCGAAAAATGCCAGAAGGCTGCGAAATCTCGACCAATGTCAGTTCGAGGCCGTCGAGGCTGCCATCTGAAGAATCAACGCGGACTCTGGCGGTTTCGTAGGTTGAAAACGAGGTGTCTTTGGCGACCAGCTCGAGATAAAGAGTGCCATCATAAGCGACCGTCGAAGTTTTGGTCGCGTAATCAGCACTCTCGTAATTTGCCATGGTTATGTTGTCTTTGGGCGGCGGCGGCGGCGGTTGCGTGGTGAATCTGGTCGCAAGACCTTCGCCAAGTGTGTTGCCGGAGGTGTCTTGAATAGTAGCTGCAACCGACATTTCAAATTCTGTAAGCAGCAGTAGCTGTCCGGCTGGCTGAAAGCGCACCTGCTTGCCGGTTGGGCTGATGCTGAGGGTGCCTGGCACTGTTGAATTGTCTGATGCTTTCTTTAATGCAAAATTGGCTGTGGTAATATCGCTGTTGCGCACCGGCCGGCTGAAGTTCCAGGTCGGCCAGACGTCTGCCGGCACGGTAATCGCGCCGCTGGCCGGCGAGTATGAAAGCAGCGAAAACGCCGGCAGAACGAGAAGCGTGCGGGCAAGATCAGCCCGATTTTCAGGAACCAGCTCAATTGTTTCGTCTGGCAGGGCAGGGGTGACAAATGAGCCGGTGAATCTTCCTGGAGAGCTTTCGGTAAGCAGAATACTGCTGGCCGGAAGACTGCTGTTAAGGGTTGCCGTTGCGTATTCAACCACGTCAAGCATTGCATCGCTGCGGTCAAGTCGCAGGTAGACTGTCTGACCTGATTCAACGCTGGAGCCGTTGTTTAGAGGGGAAGTGTGCGCAGTATCGGCGAATACGCCGAACGAAGTTACAATAGGATTTATGCTGGCATAGTTGGCGACTGTCTCAGGAAATGGCAGTCCATCGGCATCTTTGAGCCCGTCGGTAATTCTGAGCACAATCAAAGAATCTGGTTGCAGTTCTGAAACAATTTTAATCTCACGCGGATTCGGCAGCGACAGGCTGAATGAGGCGATTCCTGATGAATCAGACAGGCGTATACTGGAGCTGCTGAGTGTGGCCGGGTCGACATCTTTGCTGGTGCTCAGCGTAAAGGTCTGGTTGAGGTAAACAACGGTCGCAGTGCCTGAAGCCGGCGAAAGACTGACTGTTGGCCTCGTGTACGTTTTCAGCCTGACGAATTTCGCGTCGTCGGTATCTGAGGTAATGGTTATCTGAGCCCCTTCTTCGTTAAAAACTGTCAGTGTGCCGTGAAAAATACCGGTATTTGGCCCGGTTTCAATGAGTGTTGTCAAGACTGCCCCCGCCGACAGAGTTGACCTCTGCTCAACTAGCGTCGCGTCTATAGTTCCTGCCGAAAGGTCATTGCCCTTGATTTCGACATAAACCTGAATCCCTGGTGTTATTGAAGCCAGATCTGCCAGCTCAGTCAGATATGTGCTGTCTGAAAAGACCTTGAGATGAATTATTGGCTGATCCAACGGGACTGTCGAGCCCTGAGTGGTAAAGCTGACAATCAGGTCATTGTTGATACTGTTGCCAGCCAGATCTTTGATGTTGCTTATGCGATAGATATATAGCGTGCTAGTTGCGAGTGCGACTGCCGGAGTAAAGACGATTTCTCTTTCAGTTTCGCGGTAAGAAACGGCTCCGGCAACTTCGACACCTGCCTTGAACAGCTTTACATTGCCGCTGTTAACGGTCGCTGGATCAGCGGCTTCACTGACTTTCACTTCTATGTTGGTATAAATGGATACATTTATGCTGCTAGAAGCCGGAATTTGCGGGGTTAACGACGGTATGCTCAAGATCAGGGTCTGGCTGGCCAACGGGTTGACGGTAGAGGAGGCAATAAAAACCAGGCCGTCGGCAAGATTGCTGTAGCTGTAAATCCCGCGATAGACGCCTGAGTTGGCGGCAGTTTCGTCGAGGCGCAGACTGCCGCCGGTGCTTATGCTGACCATCGTAAAGTCTGCGGTGTTGGGTGAAGCATCGGTGCCGCGCACTTCTACATACATGTTGCCGCTGCGTATGAAGTCATCGTTGCTTTGGTAGGCAGCTGTCGGAGAGTAATCGGAACTGTTAAAAAGGTTGAGTTGCGCGACAGTTACTGGCTGCGTCTGCGCCTCCTGCGTGTCGAAAGCAAAATTTACCGCGCTATACAACGGGTTGCCCTGAAGTGATTTGAGGCCATTGGCTGCATAGGTAGCATTAACCGTAATCTTGCTTGAATACGGTAGCGGCGAGTCTGGCAGAAAAGTTATTTTATGCTGATCAGCGCTGAGGGTGCGGGTGCCTGCTATATTTACAGCGCCAGAAGACACGGTCAGATTAACAGTATTGCCGCCATCGAGCAGCTGATCGGAAAATGCCAGCGTAATCGGCGAGTCGATTCGGACATTCGTGGCGTTCGCCGCGGCGACTTGCCCATTTGTGCTGTTAACCACTGTTGTGCCCGGCAACAAGGCCGGAAAAGTTACGGTGAGAGTCGCGGCATTGGCTGGCTCTATATCAACGCTGAAAGTGAGGCTGCCAGCAATGGTCGGCGGCAATGGCGCCGGAAAGTCGAATAGCGGCGGCGAGCCAAGATTAATGCTTCCGAGGTAGATGCCTGTTGAATTTGAGGCGGTTTCGATCAGGCTGATTTTGCGGTCAGCCGCTCCCCATGAGAAGCTCAAGGTCGCTGTTGCCATATCGCGGGTCTGGGTTGCTCCATCATCGCCGGTGACTTTGATATAAACTGTCGCCGAAGCTGGCATTTTTTCATATAAGCCCCAACCATCGATCAGCAGTGGGTCTTTGTATAGAGTGATATCATCTATGCCGATTGGCGGGGTATTGTAGGGCTGGGTCGTGAAGCTCAGATTCAATGCTGCCAGCAGATTATTGCCGGCAAGGTCGGTTATGGCAGTGGTGACCTCAAGCGTGTATGCGGTCTGCGGACGCAACCCACCATCTGGAGCGTCATCTGGATCAATGCGAATCTGGTTGCCGCTGAGAATAATGCTGTAGCTTGCTGCGACGCCTGCGCGCGTCAGTTTTGCGTTTGTCTTGTTAACAGTGCTGGCCAGCAGCGGTTCGGTGCAATTGACGATGATGTGGCGGTCGATGGTAACGCCTGTTTCTCCGGCATTGGGGCTGTATGTTGTCACCTCTGGCGGCTTGATGTCGGCAATTGTGAACTGATAAGAGAGTGTGCCGATCTGTGTGTTGTAGAGATTGTCGCGCAGCCCCTCAAGAGTTACTGTATAAGTCGTTTCGCTCTCAAGGGTCACCGTTGGGGTAAAAGATATTTCTTTTGTTCCATCGGTGTAAGAACGGTTTACTGCGACCTCGACGCCGCTACGCAGCAATTTAACAGTTGCGGTTGAGACTGAGCTTTCGAGAATTGATTCGCTGGCTTTGATTCTTATGGTCGGTTGCCCGACAACATTGGTAGCGCCGGCCAGCGGACTGATCGGCGAAAAAGTCGGATAAGTAACCACGATGCTGGTTGATGTCGCCGAGTCTGCATGAGCCTTGAAGGTATAAATACTGTCAGTAGCCAGCGCCCCGCCAAGTTTGTAAAAGCCATCAAAATAGTTTGACGTTGGGTTGATCTGGGTGAGGGTGGCTTGTGCAATTTGCACACCGTTGAGCAAAATAACTGCAGTTGCCGTGTCAATTGTATTGAATGCCGGGTCGAGTGCTTCAAGGCGCAGATAAATGTCGGCCGTGTCGCTGGCTTCGGCGCCTGGAGATATCAGTTGGGTTCTTGCTGAATCGCGCCATACAGTAATGTCTTTAACTTCACTGGCCAATACCGATGAAGATGTCTTCTGAGTAGTAAAGTTAAGTGTAATCGGCTCCCAGATCTGTGTCCCACGCGCATCAATTACATCGCTGGCAATGGTAATGCGGTAATTGCTGCTAAACGCCAGATCGGATACGGGTCTGATAGAAATTTCTGTCGCTGTTCCGGAAAGATAGCTTATGTTCACCGGGTTGTTGGCGTTGTCGAACATTCGTATTTTATCGTTTGTTATATAGCCGGGATATGACGCTGGATACATGTCTGCATCAAACTTTATGGTGAACGGCAGACTGTCGGAACTGCTGGCGATAATGCCAGTCTGGTTGTTGAAAGGTCGCATCAGGCCGTTAGCGTTTGCCAGATTAGCCAGGCAGCTGCTTGTAGCTACTTCCGTGAATTCATACTCTATTTTTACCTCGGTATTGGGCCAGGGCGGTCCTTCGAGGTGAAGAACCTTGCTGGTCTTATCCCACCGTCCCTCGTCAGGAAATTTCAGCTCGCGGCGGTAAAATTTATAATCGCTATAAGCATAGCCTAAAAGGCCGGCGTAATGCTTGTTATTTTCATCGATAAATGGAAACTGTATGGCATAAGAAGGGTCTCCAAAACTGCCATGGTCAGAAAGTGTTGCGGGTTCCCGCAATGAATAGCTTTTAAGCGTTGTTTCAGGTAAAACCAGGGTGCTTTCAAAGTTTGCATAGCTTTCGACGCTGATTCCGTATGATGTCTCAAATCCGGAGCCTATAAGAGATGGCCCCACGTGTTCAATGAAAGTCGCCGGTGGTGTGAAGTTATAAATCGCAAAATAACCATTGCCACCGCTGGTCCAGGTTAACGTAACCTTCTGATTGCGCTGATTATAGGCAATTGCAACTTTTGTGGTGTCTATGGATGTCGGATTGCCAAGATTGTCCTTGAGCAGAATTGCCTGTGAGCCAGCAGGAGTGTCGCTGCTGTCTGTGAAAGTTGTTATGTTGACTGTGTTGTTGGATTTGGCGTAGGTCAGGGCAATGTATTCCTGATTGCTGGCTGTAACTATTGTGCAGCCGGCGAGCCCTATGCTGTTGTCTAGTTCGGGGGTTGTGAGGGTGTTTATTGGCAGGAAGTCTTTGCCGGAGCCCTTTCTGGCTGTTTTTATCTTGTCATTGTCCAGCCAGAAAAAATACAGATATGCCTTGCTTTGCATCATGGATAATGACTTTGGCGAAACGGTAGTTGCAATAGTCCTTACGAAATTGGGGCTGGATAAAAAGTTGGATGTGCCGACATAAGTTGCAAACTCTATTTCGTCTGAAAACAACTTTGCGCGGGTGACTGCCAGAGCGCCTCGAACCAGTCCGCTGTTTGAATCGCTTGCAATCTGCAAGGCTTGTGTGAAAAGATTGTATTCAGGTGAGGCTTGGGATATCGACGAAGGGATACCCCATGTCTCGGCTGGGTAGTTTGTAGCCCAAGCAGGAAATGCGGTTGTTCCAGCTGACAGGTTGTACACATGTTCGCTGTCGGTGGCGGTAAAATAAAATCTGGACGGTACAACGTCTGTCCGCGGTCCGCTTTGTGTACCCAACGCAAAACTGAAACTCGCATTATAGATTGGCAGAGCTACAATACTATCCTGCCTTGTCTGGATAGAATATACAACAGTAGGGTAAAAAATCCCTAGCAATAAAAAAACGACCAGGGAAAAACTCCTCTTGTGCGGATGGTGCAAAAAGTTATATATTGCAGATAGTGCCTTTTTAAAGGCTTTCGCAGATTGGCTGGTAGTATTGTAAATCAGGTACAAGATTTGCTTACCTTATTATAGCGCCGTTCTAATATGTTCGATTCTCAGGAGGAAAAACCATGAACCGGTATAAAATTCTAACACTGATGACAATCATCCTGCTTCCTTTACTTACCGGGTGTTTCGGTGGTGGCAGTGATTCCTCCAATCCGGTAGGTGTTTCCATGTCGAATTCGGCGCCGACAATGGATTCAGTTTCTTCAAACATTATGCCCAGTCAGTTTGCCAAGCCCGCTGACCGCAAATACACCTTCGCCAAAAGCAACTACAAGGTTGACTATGCTTTCCGCGATGGTCTCACCAAATCAGTTGCCACCTTGAAGGTTATGTTTCAGGGCGTCGAAAGTGCCGACCATATCTTTATAACCTTTGACAAGATGGTGGTCAAGTCAGAAAGTGGAGTTCTTACAAATATCTCTCTTGTTGACCGCAAGGTTGATCTTAAGGATGCCATGCAGCTTTCGGAAGTTCTCGCTGAAATCGGTCTGCCGGCAGGAATTTATAACCAGCTCGACGTAACAATCAAATCTGCCGAAGCGATTATCGGCGAAAAGACCGTTAACCTTTCGGTTCCCTCGGGACGCATAAGATTCAACGGGAAAATTGAACTTAAAGATGGTTATACCACCAACTTGACTCTTAAATTTCTCGGCAGGCTTCAGAAACTTAACGGCAATGGTAAAGGCAACTCCAGCACTAAGCTGATGCCGGTCGTTAAAGTCGCTTCTGAGCTTGTTGCCAAGCCTGTTCAGGTAACCGATGGTGACATCAGTGGTAGCGTTGAAAACTTTGTAAATGCTCAGAAACTTTCAGGTGTTACTGTTGTTCTTGACGGAACCAGCTTCTCAGCTGTCACTGATGCTGATGGTGCATTCTCCTTCGCTAAGGTTCCCGCCGGCATCTACAACCTGAAAACCTCACATCCTGATTTCCTCGACTATTCGCTCTCTGTTGCAGTCGAAGCCGGCCAGGTGGCTGCTGTGAGCATTCAGATCAATCCGGCAGTTATCAACAGCAGCGTCGCCAATACCGGCTGGTTCTCAAAGATCTATCCGTTTGCCGATGCCAATGGCGAGTATGCTGAAGTAGCTCTTGAGACCCCTGTAGACATAGATTTCATTAGTCTGGCCTTTGTTAAAGCTGAAATGAAGTTTACTGCTGAATACTATGCTACTGGATCTACCAGATGTCTCAACTATCTCTCAACCACTCAGCAGGTAAGCGCAACCGCTGATCTCGGTGACTGGTGGGCTGGTAACACTGCAACCGTTGGTAGCTATCTTGGTGAATTCTACTGCACCACTACTCCGGGCACCACTTATACTGTAGACGTAACTGAACTGATCCGCAGCAACCCGAGCAGTGCCTATTTCATGGCCAGCAAGAACATTGGTCTGGTTAACATCAGACTTACCAATATTCAGCTATCGGTGTTCTATCGCTGAAAACGTGTTTTGTTCATAACATCCCAATTGCTTTTCCCCGGTGCAAACCGGGGAGTTTTTTTTATGCCGAAAATCTTTTGGCATAGCTCAGGGGAAGTGGTGATCGAAGACTATCCGGCGGTAGCAACCAGCCGCGAGGCAAAAAGAGTGAGGCCGACGAGAGCCATCATGATGCCAGCCATCCAGAATCTGATAACCACTTTCTCTTCGGCCCAGCCGCAGAGCTCAAAATGGTGATGGATCGGGCTCATCTTGAAAATGCGTTTGCCTTTGGTCATTTTAAAATAGCTGACCTGCAGGATGACCGAAAGCGCTTCAATTACGAATATGCCGCCGACGATAGCCAGGTAAAATTCGGTTTTGCTGCACAGAGCAATGGCACCAAGGGCTCCGCCCAAGGCCAGAGATCCTGTATCTCCCATAAAAACCGATGCCGGATGCGCGTTGTGCCACAAAAAGCCGAGGCAGCCGCCGACAATTGCTGAACTCATTACCGCCAGTTCGCCGACGCCGGCTATATAAGCGACGCCAATATGTCTGGCGAAGATCATGTGCCCACAAACATAAGCAAACACAAGAAATGGAGTGGTGGCGACCACTACGGTGCCGGCTGCTAGACCATCAAGGCCGTCGGTCAGGTTGACCGCATTGGTTGCGCCAACAATAACGGCGATGGCGAATGGTATGTAAAACCAGCCAAGATCTATGGCGCCCAATACCGGGAGCTGCGTAGAAGTTGTAGCCAGTTCGATGCTGCCGCTGCCGGGCACTGCCATTTCAAAGCGCAGGCCAGGATAATACTTGATGGCAATAGCGGCACCAAAGCCGGCCAGGATCTGGCCAAACAGCTTCTGCCGGGCAGTAAGACCAAGCGATCTTGCCTTGACAACTTTTGTAATGTCGTCCAAAAAGCCGATCAGGCCCATCAGAGAAGTTACCAGCAGGGCTATGATCACGAACGGATTGAGTTTGCACCAGAGTATGGTAGTGATCATGAGCGGAATCAGAATAATGATGCCGCCCATAGTCGGGATGCCGCTTTTCTTAAGGTGTTCTTTAACGCCTTCTTCGCGAACGGTCTGCCCGATCTGCCGTGATTTAAGGTTGAAAATAACCCTTGGCGCTATAATCATCGACAGCAGAAAAGAGGTAACTATTGAAAAAATGATGCGTATGGACAGGGGCTCGAAAATAGAGCTGAACAAGCAAAAACTCCTTATTTATTGGCTCAGTGCAGGTCTTTTCCGAGGTCTGGCCACAGACTGCGCACTATTGTTTCAAAGTGCATGCCACGGCTGGCCTTGAAAAGAACGGTTGAACCCTTTATCAGTCTGTCTTTTAATAATTCGGCTGCCGCGGCGTTTGAGCTTAGCGCTATTACTGACGATTCGGCCATGCCATTTTCGCGCGCAGCATTTGCGATGTGCCCGGCATCTTTGCCAACGCATACCAGCAGATCAGGCTTGCTGGCAGCCGCCTGAACACCAAGCTGGCGGTGCATTTCCATGGCCATATCGCCAAGCTCGCGCATATCGCCAAGCACGGCAATGCGTGGAGTGGGGCAGACTGCCAGAAATTTCAAGGCTTCGCTCATCGAGCCTGGGTTTGCGTTATAGCAGTCGAGCAGAATGTTGATGCCGTCGATCTCTACTCTTTCCATGCGTGCGCCGACTGGCGTAAATGAAGCGAGACGCCGGCAGCCTTCCGCCAGATTCCCGCCAAGCTGATGGAAAAAGGCTAACGCGGCTGTTGCATTAAACGCATTGTGGCGGCCGGCAAGAGCAAGCTGGCAATGGTGCTGGCCATCAGGCGTGTTCAGCGTGAAACTCAGGTTGCTGACCGTCATCTCCAAGTTGCTTATGCGGTAATCATTGCCGGTATTCTCGCCAAAAGTAAAAAGCCTGGGTTTGGCAATCTCACGAAACAAGCTGGTAAATTCTGTGTCGCCAGGAACTACTGCGGTCTGCTGCTCATCAAGGCTTTCAAGAATTTCGGCCTTTGCCAGTGCAATGTTTTTGAGGCTGCCAAGAATTCCGATATGAGCCGGTCCGATATTGCTGATCAACGCAGCGGTCGGCTGGGCGATGCTGCAGAGGTCTCTGATCTCGCCCTGATGGTTCATACCCATCTCAAGAACTGCATAATCAGCGGTCGTGTCGAGACCAAGAATGGTCAGGGGCAGTCCGATATGGTTGTTGAGGTTGCCGCTGGTGGCGCTGCATTTGCCAGACATGCTGAGCAGATGCTGTAGCATTGATCTGGTTGTAGTTTTGCCATTGCTGCCGGTAACGCCGATGATCTGGAATTTAAGCGTCTGGCGATGATGCCGGGCCAGATTCTGCAGGCCGAGCAAAGTGTCGGTAACCTTTATAATAGACAGTGAGCTGTTAAGTTCTGCAACTGACGATTTGTCAGAAATCAGCAGCGCGGCGGCTCCAGCTTCTGCAGCTTTTTTGACATAAAGATGGCCATCCTGATTTTCGCCCTTCAGGGCAACAAAAAGGTCGCCAGGTTTTATGCTGCGGGTGTCAATGCTGAAACCGGTTACTTCGGCGGCTGTTGTCTTAAGCAGATGCCCATGGCAGGCTTCAGCTATTTGAGTGGCTGCCCAGCTATTTGTCTTCATCTGGTTTTCTGAAAAAACTGCGGGCAACTTCGCGGTCGTCGAACGGAACGGTGCGATCGGCGAAATACTGGCCGGTTTCATGCCCTTTTCCGGCAATGATGACGGTGTCGCCGGTCTGGGCTGCCCCTAGAGCCTTGAAAATAGCTGATTTACGGTCTACTTCCTGCATTACTTTTTTGTTCGCGTCAGCCGGAACCTCGAGAATGCCGCTCATAATCTGTTCTATAATAGCTTCTGGCTGCTCCTTGCGTGGGTTGTCGCTGGTGACTACGACCATGTCAGAATATTGCAGCGCTACCTTGCCCATTACCGGTCGCTTTTCGTGCGAACGGTTGCCGCCACAGCCGAATACGGTAATCAGGCGGTTTCTGGTTACCGGTCGCATGGCTTTGAGCACGTTTTCAAGCGCCGCCGGGCTGTGGGCGTAGTCAACGACAACGTTGATGCCCTGGTCGTTATGAATAGCCTCGAGTCGGCCAGGCACATTCTTTACCGCACCAAGTCCGGCGCTGATCGCGGCGAAGTCGGCGCCGACGGCATGGCTCATCGCTCCTGCCATAATTGCGTTGAAGACGTTGAATTCGCCGGGCAGATTTATGTGGCAGGCCTGCTTTTCCTGGCCATGACAAAACATGAAATCGCTGCCGCTGCCGGCCATTTTCAGGCCTTCACTGTGGTAATCTGCGCTTTGATCAAAAAGTGAGAGGGTGAAAACCTTCAGATCGGCGGCCTTGCAGTCGGCAACCATTTTCTTGCCGTAGTCATCGTCAATGCTGATAATGCAGGTTTTTTCGCGCGCGGCGATATCGGTGAACAGGCGCTTTTTGGCGCTGTAATAGTCGTTCATATCGGGATGAAATTCAGTGTGCTCCATCGAAAGATTGGTGAATCCGGCAACCGCAAATTGCAGGTGCTCTACCCGCCAGGTTTTAAGCGCGTGTGAACTGACCTCGATGACTCCATGTTTGATGCCGTTTTTCAGCGCCTGATCGATGAGATGCTGCAACACCTGTGACTCTGGCGTGGTGTTGCTTGCTGGAATTTTTGCAAATTCCATGTCGTATTCGACGGTTCCCATTCTGAACGAGTGCCCAAAGGCTTTTTTGAGAATTGCCTGGGTCAGGTAGGTGATTGTGGTTTTGCCCTTGGTGCCGGTTATGCCGATCAGTTTAAGCTTTTCGGAAGGCTGGTCGTAAAATTTGGCAGAGACTTCTGACAGAGCTTGTCTGGCGTCTTTGACCTTGACTACCGGGACTTCGATGTTTTTACGTGAAGACTCAGTAATGACTGCTGCAGCGCCACGTTCGAGGGCATCGAAAATGAAGGCGCTGCCGTCGATGTGCTGCCCTGGCAGCGCAACAAAGAGATCACCCTTGTTTACCCGTCTTGAGTCAAATGCGATGCCGGTGATTTCGATGTCGAGCACTCCGGTTGTAGAAGCTATATTAGAGGGGAGAATGCTGCGCAGTGTTTTCATTACAGACTCCAGTTTGCACTTGCAATATCAGAATACAGGATTCTATCAGTTTTTTATGCTGGTTAAAACAGTTTTTTTCAGTTCACTGGTTCGGGAGAAAGAGTGATTTTAAGAATTTTGGTGTCGGGAAGTGGGCGACCTGGTTGAGGAACCTGGCTGATCACCACGCCATTGCCTTCAAATACAGCTTTTAATTCAAGCCTGTTTACCAGCTGCATAGCCTGCCGTAAAGATTTTCCGCGCAGGTCGGGCACAGTTGAAGTGCCGGTCGCCATGGCGGCTATTGCCATTGTCGATGTTGCCAGTGCCGTCGCATCTGCCACATTGCTAAGCATGTCAGGCAGTTTTATAATTTCTCTTTTTACAATGCTCTTTTGTATTTTCAACAGTTGCTGTTCGCGGGCTGCAGCAGTAATTGAGCGATCTGGAGATACTTTCATGTGTTTGAGAATGCGGTCGGCAATGCGGGCGAATGATGGTGCCGTAACTTTGCCGCCAAACAGCGTTCTTTCATCGCCTTTTGGCTCGTTACAGGCTACAAACAGAACAATTCTCGGGTTGATAGCCGGTGCCATTCCAATAAACGAAACCACAACTTTTTCATTAAAGTAACCGCCTTTGGGGTTGGCCTTTTGAGCGGTGCTGGTTTTTCCGCCAACCGTGTAGTTCTCTAATCGAGCCAGTTCGCCGGAACCTCCTTCAACAACGCCCATCAGCATGCGGCGCAACCATCTGGCGGTCTCTTCTGGTAGAACCCTGCGAACTTCTTCTTTACTGAATTCCTGGCTGATCTCGGTATCAGGCGAGCTTATTCGGCGCAGCAATCTTGGCTTTATGAGGGTGCCGCCATTTGCGATTGCCGAATATGCCTGAACAAGCTGCAGGCCGGTAACGGCAAGTTCCTGGCCAATGCTGAGAGAGGTTGCTGAGAAGCCTGACCAGCGGGAAGGCGGTTTGAATATGCCGTTGCTTTCGGCCACGACTTCGACTCCTGTCGGGTCGCCAAAGCCAAAGTTTTTGTAGGTGCGATAGAGCATTGCAGGTTCAATCATCTGAGAGATTTGAACCATGGCAGCGTTGCATGATTCTGCAATGGCCTTATCGAGGTCGACCAGTCCGTGTGCGCCATGACAGCGCACTCTTCGCCCATTTAATTCGCCAAACCCACGGCAGTAAAAACGAGTGCCGTGGTCGGCTTTTTTGTTCTCAAGAGCGCTGGCGACTGCAAAAATTTTCATGCACGAACCGGGCTCAAAAATGTCGGTGGCAGACCGATTACGACGATTTTCCGGTTTTGCTTCGCCAAAATTATTAACGTCATAGCTGGGCAGGCAGGCAAGGCCGAGTATTTCGCCATTGTGAGGATCCATGACTATTGCGGTGGCATCAATCGGGTCATAATTCTTCATCAGGAGCGCAAGCTCAGATTCTAGAGTGTGCTGAATATAATTATCTATCGTAAGATGGATGTTGCTGCCGCCCATTGGCGGGGTCACCACGCGCATCTTGGCTGGGCCGCTTTCACTGAGGCTGATGTCTTCCTGAACGGCGAGGCCGGGATAGCCGCGCAATGTTTTGTCATAAAGCATCTCAAGGCCTTCAAGACCCTTTTTTTCAGTGCCGGTAAAGCCGATAAGATTGGCAGCAAGCTGTTTCTGGGGGTAATAGCGCCGGTAATGGCTCTCAAGGTTGACGCCTGGAATGCTGAGACGCTGTATTTTCATGGCCAGGTTAGGCTCAAGGTCTTTGTATATCATTATATAACCAGAACGGTCGCCGACCTTGCTGATGATTTCTTCCCTGGTCATTGGCAATACTGTAGATAGAAGGTTGGCGGCTTCAGGCAGCGATTTTATCTCACGGGTAAAGATGAAAACAGACCAGGTGTCTACCGATATGGCTAGCTCCTGGCCGTTACGATCATAGATATTGCCGCGTTTCATATCGAGAACGCGCTTGCTTACGTGGTTCTTGGTTGAACGCAGGGCCCATTCATCATACTGGATAATCTGCAGATGTACCAGTCTGAAAACAAAAAGCAGCAGCAATACTGAGAAAAATCCAAGCAGTGTTATTGCTCTGATTATTCTTGGGTGCATCGCACGCCTTTTCATCATAGGTTCTGCTCCATCGCCAGATCTATTTTGCGACAGCTGCGAAGTCTGGCCGATCTGGCACGCGGGTTAGCCGCTGTCTCACTGTCTTCTGCAAATATTGCTTTGCGGGTAAGTATTTCAACCTGAGGTTTCTTACCGCAAACACATACTGGAAAACGAGGTGGGCAGTCACAACCGCGGGCAAGACTCTGCATAAACGTTTTAACCAGGCGGTCTTCGAGAGAGTGAAACGATATGACACTCAAGTGCCCGCCGGGGCTGAGGCATGACAGAGCAATGGCAAGAAAATCTTCGAGCTCTTCAAGTTCTTTGTTTACGGCTATTCTTATAGCCTGAAAAACTCGGGTGGCCGGGTGGATATGACTTTCGCGCCGGCTGGCAGCTGGCACCGCCCCGGAAATAATTGTTGCCAGCTGGTCGGTTCTGGTTATCCTCTCGGATTGCCGTGCGCGAACGATAGCGTCTGCTATAC
>MFYY01000166.1:23354-23437 GCA_001787855.1 Candidatus Riflebacteria bacterium GWC2_50_8
CGTAGTCGCGGAAGATCTTTACCAGCTCGTCACGGGTATAGTGATTGATCAGTTCTTCTGCGGTGGTTGTGTCCTCACGGTTC
>MFYY01000167.1:0-7535 GCA_001787855.1 Candidatus Riflebacteria bacterium GWC2_50_8
GTCTGCTTCAGCTGCTCAAGCCTGTCGAGAAAAAGAATCAGCGGCTTGCGTGCATCACGATTCTTGATCGCGTAGATGCGTGCAACAGCTGATGGCAGATGTGCGGCCACCGCGAAGCCATATAGCGTATCGGTCGGAATAATCGCGGTCGCGCCATTGTCGAGATCAGCATAAAACTGGCGCAACAAAACCTGATCAGAAAGCAGTTGAGATATGTTTACCCGTTTCATTTCTGGCTCCTGGTAAGGATAAACCAGCGCTCGCGACCGCAAAGATCATCACCGGTCTTACAGTCGCGCCAGGAATTGTTGAGCAGATTCATTATACCCTGGCGCTGGCCGTGGCCGTGCTCGAAAATCAGTAACCCGCCAGGCAATAATTTTTCTGCAGTCTGATCGAGCAAACGCTCAATTATATCGAGCCCGAATGTACCGCCATCAAGTGCGAGGTGAGGCTCATGGTCTCTGACTTCGGGCATCAGCGCGGCAATATCACCGCGGTTTACATAAGGCGGATTCGAAATTATCACGTGCAAACTCTCTGGCTGTACCGCAGCAAGAAGATCTGACTGTACAATGCCGACCCTCGTGTACAGCTTCTGGTACACGAGCAGATTTTCATGAGCAACAGCCAGTGCTGCTGACGAAATATCAACCAGCAGTCCACGCGCTTCGACAAAGCGGCGGGCCATGGCAAGGCCAAGAGCGCCGGTGCCGGTACCAACATCGGCAAACCAGAAATTCGCTGGCAGCGCAGCCTTTGCGATCGCCTGTTTGATTGCCTGCGCGGCAGCTTCAAACACCTCTTCGGTCTCCGGACGTGGAATCAGCGCGCCAGAACGCGTCACCAGAGTCATGTCGAGAAAGCCCCAGCTGCGCAGAATGTATTGCAGCGGCTCATTGGCACAACGTCGCTGAATCATCTGATTCAGGCGATCAATAAAGTCCGGCTCCGCCGGATCTGGCCAATGCAGAGGCAGGTGCCCGATGTCGACGCCAAGAATCGCCGCAGCCATGCAGTTAACGTTAAAGCTGACATCTTCGATACCCGCTTCCGCCAACCGCCCCCGCGCCTGCGCCATTACCTGATGTATTGTATCCGGCATAAAATTTCTTTCACAACATCAGGCAATAATCGTCAGTCGTGGCTCAGGTTTCGGCGACAATTTGTTTGATTTTTTACTCTTCACAGGGTTTTCCTTGTTTATAGGACTCATAAATGTACTCCGGGCTTTCGTAGTACATACTTGAGTTGAAGTCATCAATCTTTTGAGCAATGGGTGAACTAAAAACATTCGCAAGCAGATCAATAATATCTGCGCCTGTTTCTTTTTCTATTTCAAGCAAGAGACGCTTATAAACTTTACCGATATCCCAGTGTGTTGGAACCGAATACAGGCAATTAGACAAATTGTCAAAGTGCCCGGGCTTTATGTTGTAATCTCTGACCAGTTCTTCAGAAAGCTTTGCAATATTTTCACTGTGATAAACGTCTGCAAGTTTCAAAATTTGCATAAGTTTGTTTTTTCCGATCGCTGAAACGACATCGGCTTTGGTATTTTTAGTTTTTCGTGCGATGTATTCAATCAGGCTGCAAACGAAAAAGAGGTCGTTATCTTTTTTATCTTCTCTCCCGCTCATGTCTGTACCTCTTCTGATTTCAAATAGGTAATGCAACTCAGCGCCCGTTCAGTGCAGAAGGCTATTTGATGAGTTGGGTGTTTAAATTTCGCCAGAACCCAGAATTGTTCACGAGTTAAAATTCCGGAAATAAAATCATCGACATAGTTAAAAATCTGATCGTTAGCCATTGCACCTGTGACAATGTCATGTGAATGTTCATCGCCTCTGCGGCAGGCCACTATAAAATCAAGCCATTCTTCAGTCATTTCGGGAAAACTCAAAACATCCAAACCATGCGCTTCTTTGTATTCATAATGACTTGTTATCGGTGAATCAAAACGACGAGCCCATCGCCTTGCCTGTTCCAGAATTTCGGTGCAATAAACCCCGGTGCCGAAATCTTTTGAAAACCTGGCCTTGCGTATCTCAGGCTTTAATATTGGCAGGTAACTTCCGTGATAGATAATCATTCTTCTTCCTATTCGACAAAAAAATCTCTTTAACTGCTGGTTTTGAGTGATAATCTGGCCAATTCACAAGTCGTTCGATTATATCATATCCCGTATTTTTTTCTTCAAAATTTTGCCGTTTGGCTTGTCCATTCAACCGAAAGAGCAGCAACAATCTCGACTATTGACACGATATATACCATGGTCTATATTTATAGCAGGTGGAGGAAAATCATGCAAACAGCAAAACTTTTTCAAAATGGACGGTCGCAGGCGGTAAGACTGCCCAAAGAATACCAGTTTACCGGCAAGGAAGTGATTATTCAGAAACTTGGCGACGCTGTCCTGCTTATTCCGCGCGAAAAAGCATGGGAAGTTTTTCTTCAAGGTCTTGCGGGGTTTTCAGAAGATTTTATGAAAGATGGTCGTGATCAGGGAGAAGACCAGAAGCGGGACGAAATATAATGTATCTGCTTGATACTAACATCTGCATATTTGCAATCAATAAGAATCCGCCAAAGCTGATTGAAAAGATAAAAGCACAGTCTGCGAGCAGAATTTACATATCTTCTCTGACCGTAGCAGAGCTGGAATTTGGCGTTCAAAACAGTCAGAAGGCAGAAAGCAACCGACTCGCACTCCTGAGATTCCTCGCTATTTTCGATATTCTCAATTTTGACAGCTCGGACGCCGTAGATTATGGCCAGCTGAAAGTTCGACTCAGAAAAAGGGGGCAGATCATCGGGCCGATCGATATGCTTCTAGCAGCACAGGCATTAAACAAAGACATGATTTTTGTCACGAACAATGTAGACGAATTCAGCAGAATTGACGGGCTACCCATCGAAGACTGGTCAAAATAGCCAGACAGTCATCAGATCTGGTTGCCGTCTTCGGCGAGTTTGCGCAGGTTGTCGGCTTCGATGAGGGCCGAGATGATCTCGTCGATGTCGCCGTCGACAATTTCGGTCAGACGGTAGACAGTGAGGCCAATGCGGTGATCGGTCAGACGTTGCTGCGGAAAATTATAGGTTCTGATGCGCTCGGAACGGTCGCCGCTGCCGACCTGGCTGCGCCGATTGTCGGCGCGGACTGCATCAGCCTGCATGCGGGCGTTGTCGAGCAGGCGGGCCATGAGAATGCGCAGAGCCTTGGCCTTATTTTTGTGCTGGCTTTTTTCGTCCTGGCAGCTGACTACGATGCCGGTCGGCAGATGGGTTACACGCACCGCTGAATCGGTGGTGTTGACACTCTGACCGCCGGGACCTGAGGATCTGAACACATCAAAGCGCAGTTCGCTCTCATCGACACGAACATCGACATCTTCAGCTTCGGGCAAAACTGCGACAGTGGCCGCCGAGGTATGTACACGACCAGAAGCCTCGGTCTGTGGAACGCGCTGCACGCGATGTACACCGCTCTCAAACTTGAGCCGGCCGAATGCGCCATTACCCTGAACCGAAAAAACCACTTCTTTGATGCCGCCAATACCGGTTTCGCTCATGCTCATGAGTTCGCATTTCCAGCCACGGCGTTCAGCGTATCTTGAATACATGCGATAGAGAACAGCCGCGAACAGAGCGGCTTCTTCGCCGCCAGTGCCGGCGCGGATTTCAAAAATCGTGTTCTTGCTGTCATCAGCGTCTTTGGGGACCAGCAGAAACTTGATCTCTTTTTCGAGCTTCGCAATCTCTGGTGTGGTCTCGGCAATCTCAAGCTCGGCCATTTCAATGATCTCGGGGTCCGTTTCGCCTGCAATCATCTGTTTCGCGCCGTCAAGACGATTAAGCAGTTCGGCATAGCGATGATATGCTTCAACTACTGGCTCAAGTTCGGAGCGGCGCCTGGCAAGGCGCTGAAATTCAGCCTGATTGCTGATAACTTTCGGGTTCGAAAGCTTGTCAGTCAGTTCTTTAAAATTGGCATTAATTGATTCAAGGCGATCGAGCATCAGTTATCAGAGCCTTTCGAGCATCTTTTCGACGAGTTTGAGAAAGTATGGCTGCGCGGCAGCGGCAGCGGCAATAACATCTTCATGATTTACTTCTTCGTGTCCTTCGCCGGTTGCCATATCGGTGATACAGCTGATGCCAAGAATACGCTTGATGCCGCCATGCACAGCGACAATGACTTCGGGAACGGTCGACATGCCAACAGCGTCGGCGCCAAGTGTTCTGAAAGCGCGCAGTTCGGCGGCAGTTTCGTAGTTCGGACCGCTGACCGCAACATAGACGCCGCGCTCAACCGGTGCGCCGATATGGCGGCCGATCTTCATCGCTTCATCGACCAGTGCTGGCGTATAGACGCCCTGCATCGGCGGGAATCTCGGGCCAACTTCGTCGTCGTTGATTCCCCTGAGCGGATTATCGCCCATGTGATTCATGTGATCGGTCATGATCATCAGGTCGCCAACCCTGAAATTACGATTCAGCCCGCCAGATGCGTTGGTGATGATGAGATCAACCGCGCCGATAGCCATCATGACGCGAATTGGGAAAGTGATTTCCTGCATCGAATAGCCTTCGTAATAATGAAAACGCCCCTGCATCGCCACAACCTGCTTGCCACCAGCCTCGCCAATTACCAGACGGCTGGCATGGCCTTTTACCGTCGATATCGGAAAATGTGGTATCTGCTCGTAAGGAATGGCAACCGAGTTTTTGAGCGAATCAGCGAATTTGCCGAGACCGGAACCCAGCACCAACGCTACAGTCGGCTTGACGGTAGCTTTCTGATTAATAAAGTCGGCGGCCTCTTTGATTTTGGCTTTCATTTCCATGGCGTCTTCCTTTGCATGCAAGATTTAGCATCTTTCCACAGTGAACAGGTTGGGATACGTGGATCTAATGGCAAAGTAAGGTAACACGCCCTGTACCTGCATGTCAACGAACATAAAAGCCAGCAGCAATAATCCAAATGTGACTTGGTGAAAGGTTTTTAGTAAAACCAGGCGCGGCTGGACTGATATCCTGCAGCGTTTTTTCGATTACGACGCGCAGGATGCGCTAGTGCCAGGGCGCCTGAGGATACAGCGCGCCCAGGTGCGATTACGCGCACGAGCAAAAGGCGCGCTTGCCGTGTCTTTAACGTGATGAAAGAACGCGGCCGGCGAGAATCAGGTAATTGCTCTCGGGAAACTGCTGGCGCAGCAGACCCATGACACGGTCAGCTTCGCTGCGGTTGCCGAGTTCGATGAGAATTCTGATGATGTAGTAAAGTGCGCCTTCTTGAACCGCCTTGTTGGTCGAGGTCTCGAACGCCTTCTTAAAACCGAAGTAGGCGTTGGTAACCAGGCCCATGGCGTATTCTGAATAAGCACTCAAAAATTCATAACGATCGACCGGGAAACTGCGCGGGTCAGGCTTGATCTGCTTGAGCAGACTGAGAGCGCCCTGCGGGTTGCGTTCCTGAATGTAGCATTCAGCCAGCAGATAAGCGGCTGTCTGAAACTCGCTGTCAGTGAGACCACCATAGAGAGCATCGGTCAGAGCAAGACGGGCCGAGAGATATTCGCCCTCATCAAAGAATCTGATGCCGCGCTGCAGATTTTCGGCTGAGGCAACCGGTCGCACGTTATCAAGCAGAGTGGTCTTGATAAAGTCCTGCGCATACTGGTTCATGACCTCTTCGGTCAGGCCATTAAAACAGCTGGCCAGCTCCTGCTGCACACTGCCTGACTTCATCAGCCGCTTAACAAATCGATGCAGAGCGCTGCTGCCAAAGGTTTTCAGCAAAAACCTTATTTTGAGATAATTTTCGACGTATCTTTCGAGTGAAATCGGGTTACCTTCAATATTCTCGTCTTCGCCGCCAATCGCATTGATATCAAATCCGCGCCGGGTAAGCGCCCTGATGCGCGCCTGCCCCTGATCGGCCGCATGCACAGCGGTGCCTTCCTTGATCCACATCGGCAGGCTGTCATATTCGCGCAAACCCATAACATCAGCCATTACGGCGTGCGTCATTTCATGGGTTATCTCTTCAAACAGCGTTGCCTGACCGTTAATCAGAAAATCGAGATCGATATGAATATAATGAACGACAGTGCGATTGGCGGTGCGAATCGACTGACGCTTGCCACGCAGTCTGAAGCCTTTATAGGTAAGGTGGTCAGAAAACATTACTACCACATACATCTGCTCGCGAGCCGGGATTCCGAGCGTGCGCTCGATTTTCTGGAATGCTTCCTGGTAGACGAATGGCAGATCAGCCAGAATTTTGGAGTAACCCGTAGTACTGCGAAACTTGCCGCTGTAACTGGTATCTATGTGTAAAACCGCCAGCGATTCTGCGGGCAGGCCAAGAACCAGCAAAAATACGATGAACGAAGTGCAGGCAAGCATTTTACCAATGCTACTCTTCATCGCCCTGGTCTCCTTTTATCAGGTTGGCCTCTGGAACAGACTCAGGCATGGCGCCTTCGGGATTCTGCCCTGTCTGTTCTAACTGTTCAGCGGTTTTATCGGCAGTTGTCTCGTCTTTATTAAGCTCTTCAGACGATTCTGTCGTTTTTTCACCAACTGGAACGGCATTTGCAGGGGCAACTGTCGCAGAGGCAGTCTTTTCAGCCTCAAGGCGGGCCTGATAAACCTGTTGAAAAAACTTGTGATCGGCGGCGACTTCTGGGCGCGCCAGCAGTTTATCGAAAGTTTCGAGAGGGCTGTTGAGCATGCCCATGGACTGCAGAATAATGGCGTAATGAAAGTCGACTTCGGGTGAAACCTCATTGCGGCCAGTAAAGATGTCACTCATGACTTCGAGTGCCGCGGCATTCTGCGAGTTTTTGTAGTAGGCCCAGGCAAGGGTATCAAGATTAAAAATATGACCGGGCATCAGTTCAACTGACATTCTCGCCATTTCAAGCGCCTGGGGAAGTTCCATATCAAGATCAAGCATGGTATAGGCAAGGTTGTTGAGCAGCAACGGATCGTCAGGTGTAAGTTCGAGAGCCTTTTTGTAGGCCGTTATCGCCGCCCGGCCGTTTTTATATTTCATGTTAAGATCGCCAAGATGCTGCCACAGCGAAGCATCTGCTGGCAGCAGAGCGGCCGCTTCGGTAGCTGCGGCAATAGCGGCCTGCCCGTCTCTTTCGCGGTCGTAGCCGATACTCAGAAAATACAGCCAGGTCGGAACCTTTGGTTTCAGTTCGTTGGCACGCTCAAGATGTTTTACCGCGTCGGCCGGGCTGTATTTTGTGCTTGAAAAATCAAGAATCAGAATACCTTTCATGAAATGCAGCGGGGCATAACTATCATCAGCGCCCAAAGCATCATCTACTATACTCAGAGCTACATCGGCAGCCTGCAGTTCATACAACACCCGGGCTTTCACCGTGGCCCTGGCTGCCGCAGGCTGAGCAAGACCAATGAATGTCGTCAGCAGCAACACAGACAAAGGAATCAGCAACAGAGCGTATTTTAACAAAAACCGCAGAAAAGGCCCTGGCGCACTTTCAGGGAACCTG
>MFYY01000167.1:7544-15750 GCA_001787855.1 Candidatus Riflebacteria bacterium GWC2_50_8
CTGGCAAAAAGGCCACAGCAAGCATCTCCAGCACGGCATAGTGATATTTCGCCGGCCCGACTGCCATGATTGCCTTATCAGAAAAAACCTCGCTGATAAGAAAAGCCAGGATACTGCACAGAACAAAACTTGTTGTAGACATCAGCCCGGCCTGCCAGTAGCTTTCCGACAACGCCGGCAACTGAAAAACCTTTGTAGAAGCCCAGAAAATCATGGCCGAGAAAAGATAGATCATGGCGAGAGCACCGCCGTAGGCCATGCCGTTGTCGACCGCATCGACCAGCCCAAGCTCAACACTGAGCGTAATGCCCATAAGAATCATAAAAAATGGCGTCAGCACGAGCAAAATTCTCTCACGGCGGGCTTTTGCGGGTCGACTGAGATCGGCTCCGCAGGTGGTGCAGAACAACAGTGACACCGTAATCGGTTTATGGCATTCCGGGCATGTTTTCAAATTCAGCTGACCTCGTGAAGTTCGCCAACAAAACACTTCTGCATCATCGAATCGATCGCGCCCATATCGTCTGTCTGCCCAAGCACCCACATCAGCTTGACCATCGTCGCTTCCGGCGTCATATCCATGGCCGGAATCGCGCCGGCTTCGAGCGCCGCACGCCCGACCTGGTAAAGTTCCATCTCGGTAGACCCGACGATACACTGCGTGCAGACAACAACCGGCACATTACTCGCTATTGCTTTACTGATCGCCGGGATCAGCGACTTTTCGCCGCTGGTAGGAATATTGCCCGCCCCGTATCCTTCGAGAACAATACCATCATGACTGCTCGCGATATATTCGATTATCTCAGGCTTTATTCCAGGATAAACCGGAATCATTGCGACATTTTCGTTGAGAGAAGTTCGCAGCAAGGGCTTGCGACGACTGCGCGTCTTCGCAAAACTGCTGAATTTTATGGTCAGTCCAATGGTGCCGAGCGGTACATCGTTTACTGATACAAATGCCTGCATATCGAAAACTGACGTTTTCTTGGCGCGGGTGCCTCTTATGATAAGCGAACCAAAAACAACAGCTACTTCAGCAAGATCGGAAATCGCTACGCGCACAGCATTTATCAGATTCGACCGGCCATCCGAACCAATTTCTTCGAGCGGAACCTGCGAACCCGTGATGATAACCGGCTTGCTGAGTTCCTGCAGCATTAACGAAAGCGCGGCGGCCGTATAGCACATGGTATCTGTGCCATGCGTCACCACGAAGCCATCATATTCTTTCATGCGTTGATGAACGGCGCGGGCTATGGTCAGCCAGACAGAAGGCGTGATATCACTTGAATCGATATTGGTAAGCGGCAGAATATCGATATCTGCAAGCATGCTCAGCTCAGGAATGCGCTCAATCAGCTTCCCTGCGTCTTCACAGGGGTAAAGACTGCCGTTGCTACTACGCAACATGGTGATGGTGCCGCCGGTGGTGACCAGCAACACTCTTGGCTTGTCCAGCACCTGATCGCGGACATGCATGTATTTTACCGAGAAACTAGAATTTATATTCAATACCGAAATTCACATCCCTCTTGTCCATGGCATCGTCGATACGCAACTCGAACCTGATGTTTTCTCTCATCAGATAACCGGCCTTGAGGCGGATTGTAGAATCGGTAGTATCGATGAAATCGGCGGTAAGCTGGATAACATCACCAAGATAATAGTCAAAGCCAAGGCCAACCTTGGAACTGATAATGCCGGCACGTTTAACCAGCGGGGTATCGGCATCTCTGGCCACCATGAAGCTGAATGCATCGGCGCCACCAACATCGTCAACCCCAAAGCGATAGAATGTCTTGTCACTCGGATAAAGGTCGACAATAAAGTCTGAGAAAAACGACTCGGTATCTTCGTGGTATCTGAGCAGATACTTGAAGTCAACACGGGTCTGCCGGATATTGAGGAAAACCTTGTCGACAGCCTGTGCCAGCTTGTGGGCATCGTCGAGACCGGTGTTGATCTTTTTGCGGATTTCCTTGTCGGCGACGATTTCTTTAACTTCCTGGGTAATGACTTTGGCATTGTCGGAAGCGTCTCTGAGCGAGTCGATCATGGTGCGCAGATCGTCAGTCATTTTGTTGTTGCGATTCAGTTCTTCGATCATGCTGTCAAGTTTGTCGGTAGCGCTGCGCACGTTGCTGACGATTTCGCGGATATCGGTGCGCGAATCTTCAGTCATACTTGACAGGCGGTCACTCAGCAGTCTGAAGTTGGCGACAACAGTTCTGATATCATCGCGATTCTTGATGATTTCGTCATCGACGCTTTTGAGAATGTTGTCGAGGCTATCAACAATGCTGTCAGAACGCTTCTGAACCGAAGAGATAATATCATTCATCTTGTCAGATGCGCTTCTGGCGTTTCTGAACATTATGCGGGTGTTTTCCTTGAGTTCGGGGTCACCGATAATATCTTTGGCTGATGCGGTGAGTTCCTGCAGTTTCTGGATCAGCACGTTGCCCTGTTCAAACAGTTCATCCATGCGTGTCGGGTCAGTTCCGGGAACGACCTCGTTATCAGCGACGTAAGGCGACGAATAATCGCGCGTCGGCATAATTTCGACAAATTTTTCCCCCATCAGGCCGGCAGTTGAAATGGTGAAGGTGCTTTTGCGCCTGATGTGCATCTTCTTGTCCTGAATATAGACGTAAACGTAAACCTGGTCGTCGCGAATTTCGATGCTGGTGACCTTACCGATTTTGACGCCCGACATTGATACCGTAGAACCCTTGCTCAGGCCATTAACAGAATAGAAACTGACAACAAAGCTATAGCCCTTCTCGGTAAAACTCAGGTCACCGATTACAAACACCATATATGAAAGCAGTGCGACTGCAATCAGAGTCATAATTCCAACTTTGGTTGTCGATTTCATTAGCTTCTCCTGTATCCCTATAGCAGAGTCATCGGGCCCTGAGCTTCGCCGCGTATAAACTGCTGCACGACAGGGTTTGGTGAGTTGATTATTTCTTCACGGGTTCCTATTTCTACAATCTGACCGCCGTAATGCAGAGCAATGCGGTCGCAGACACGATAGGCAGATTTGAGGTCATGGGTAACCACGATCGAAGTTACCCCGAGCCGCTCTTTGAGGCTTAGATGCAGTTCATCGATCGCTGAGGTCATGATCGGGTCGAGACCGGTTGTCGGCTCGTCATAAAGAATGATTTCAGGCTCCATGGCGATTGCGCGGGCCAGGCCGACGCGTTTGCGCATACCGCCTGAGAGTTCTGAGGGCATGAGATAGTTGGTGCCCGGCAGGCCCACCAGTTCGAGCTTTTCAGAAACAAGATGATGAATGGCGCGGTCAGAAAGTCTGGTATGACGGCGCAGACCAAAGGCGATATTTTCTTCGACATTAAGCGAGTCAAAAAGCGCAGCCGACTGAAAAAGCATGCCCATGCGCATGCGCAGAGCATCGAGCTTCTTCTGGTTGAAGCGTGTGATATCTTCGCCGTCGATAAGAACCTGGCCGCTGTCAGGCTTCATCAGACCGATTATGTTCTTCAGCAGTACGCTTTTGCCGCAGCCCGAAGGGCCGAGAATCACCAGCGATTCACCGTCGTAAATTTTGAGATTCACGCCTTTGAGAACCTGCTTCGGGCCGAAGCTTTTATGTAAGTTTGATACGATAATCATTGCAGATAAGCCACACAGAAATTGTTGATGCCAACAGTGAGAAAATAGTTCACTACCAAAATGAGCATTATCGAGACAACAACTGCGCTGGTTGTGCTCTGACCAACCCCCTCGGCGCCGCCTTCGGTGGTAAAGCCCTTGTAACAGCCAATAACGCCAATAATGCTGCCAAACACGGTGGCCTTGATAAGCCCGCCCATGAGATCCTGGATCTGCAGCATATGCAAAATTGAGTCTTTGAAAGAAATCAGGGTGAGCCCGATCTGGTTTACCGCTACAATCGAACCGCCGATCATGCCTACAACGTTGGTAAAGATGGTCAGCACGAACAACATGATCGTGCAGCCCCAGAACCGCGGAACCACGAGATATTCGACCGGGTTGGTCGCCATGGTTTCGAGCGCGTCGATCTGTTCGGTAATCTTCATGGTGCCAAGTTCGGCGGCAATAGCGCTGCCAACGCGACCAGCGACAACAATAGAAGTCAAAATCGGAGCTAATTCTCGAGCCATAGACATGGCGACGACGCCACCAACATAGCTTTGCGCGCCCATCTGAGCGAACTGATAACCGATCTGAACGACAAGAACCGCGCCGGTTGACACGCCAGTAATCGCGACCATCAGCAGCGAATCGACGCCAATGCGCGACATCTGCTCGATGAGGTTTCCAAAAGCGAAACGCCCGGTCTTAAGATTGTAAAAAGTCCAGTAAAGCGTCTGTAAAAACAGAATGCTCACTTTACCTATAGAGTCGAGCGTATTTTTTAACATATTCTGTAAAACTAGCATGATTCGCTTCTTTCAATCATTTGCACAAACACTTATTATCTAGAACCACAACAGACAGGCTCATTCCTCGCTCAGAGTGAGAGTGGTGTCGACCCTGCCGGTAACGACCAGATTGGTCGGCTGAATCTCAAGATCTTTGCCGTTCAGCTTGACCTTTTTCATTTCATCGCCTTCTACGGCAAGCTGGAAAAGCAGATCAGAATTTTTAGGCGAGCTCGCCCAGGTACGGATAACCGAATCAAAATCGGCGGTCTGCATTTCGTCGCCCCGCGCATCTCGCGACGTTCTGACATCACGCGCGTCTGCTGTCACCTCGGTATCGTCAACCCGCGTGTTCAAGCCAAACACAGCCAGAACCAGGTTTTCTTTACCGATATCCTGTGGAATCGGAATCTTAACCTTTCTGACAAACTTCTCTTCCCGGAACGGCCGCAGCGTAACTTCGACATCGAGTATACCACCACCGGCAACCTGGGCATTTTTAATCTCGACCTTTTCAATAGTCAATGTACGACGGCGTCTTTCGATCTCAATTTTAAGGAGCAGGCGCGTCGGCATGACTTCTTCAATCTCGCTTTCGGTAACCATTTCGATCAGACTGCTAACCTCGGTAATCAGTGATTGCACGATATCGGCGCGCGAATAAATCATGTTCTCGCGTCGAAAACTGTATTGTTCACCAGATGAGTTAGAGCAGTCGAGAGAAATGCCCATCAGCGCGGTGCCGGCACCAGCACGATCAATCACACCTTCAAGAGCCTGCACCAGAGTGGATTCAAGCACCATGCCGAATACTGAAGGGTCTTTGACAATCTGGTAATTGATGCTTCTGGTTGCCTTCAGATCCTTGTCGAACACATCTATCTGCACTGGCACCATTTCAGGGAAGCGGCCGATTTCGCCACTGATGCCTTTTTCGCGATCCTGCGTGATGATACCCAGCATTTCAGAAGGGGCGCCGATCTTGAAAGGCATTTCGACGCTTGAGAACGAATGATGAATGTAGGCACCCGTCATCAAAAATGCGACATTGCCCTTTTTCATAAAAGGATGCGCCAGGGCGAGAATTCGATGTTCGCTGCGATGCGTAAGTGTTCCAAGAGTAGTCATATTGATATCGCCGCGCGCCAGCTGGATTCCGATTGAGGAACCGGGCTCATAGCTGTCAGGCTCAAGTTTTTGATCGGCCGGAGAATCCGTTTTTACCTCAGAACCCTTCTGGGCGAACTTGAGGTTGCTGCGCTTCATCTTTGATTCAAGCACTTCAGCGGCACGACCTGTAATACCGTCGACATAGATTTCGGCAGCAGCTTGACGAAAAACCAGCTCGTCGGCAGCAGGTTGCAGCAGGCTATCGGGCTGGTTGCAGGCGATTTCCCAGACAGCGTTGACTGTTTTGCTGCCAAGCATGACCGGGCTGTCAAGCAGCCAGCGTTTCGGCCCTTCGCCATCAGGAAGACTGGCAAGCTCTGGATAGCTCCAGATTTCGAGCATTTCTTCAATCGGCGTGACCAGTCCGACGGTGTGGTCAGTCATGATCCAGCCGGAACTGATACCGCCCATAAGTTTGCCGTCGACATAGACCGGGCTGCCGCTCATGCCTGCGGCAATACCGCCGGCGCGGCGTATAACATCGCCGCTGACCTTAACCAGAATTGATTTGCCATTGATCAAAAGGTTTTCGTTGACCTTGTTATTAGACAGAATACCGAGCACTTCGACTTCGAAAGTCTCTATTTTACGGCCCTGAACCACGGTTTTACCAATACCACGCATGCCGACCTTAACGTCTTTGATGCGGAGAATGTCTGTATTCTGGGCAAAAGCGAAGTCGGCGTTTGCAAAAATAAACGCCAGAATGATAGATAACAGACCAAACAACCGTCTTTCAGCGACCTGTATAGAGAGACTCATGGTAATTCCAGAACCCTTTTTAAAATGCCGTACCCGGCAGTCGACCATCCTTGCACAGTAACCAGTTCGGTTAAGCCGAAAGGTTTTGCGCGTCAACCTGTTACCAGCAGACATAAAACACTTAGTCGGTAATGTATCGGCATGATACCCCTGAAAGTAAAGACGGGCAACAGCATTTTATTTGTACGCGGGAATATTAAAACGAATGAAAATCGAACCATACTGACAATGCCACAGAATTACAGATTATACAGCATTACCGGGCCGAAAATGACAAAAAACGCATGCATAGTCGTGCCCCCCGTTGCCCAGACTAAAATGTGACGGGCCTATGGGAGGAGATAATGCTTTGAAAAGAATTACTTACGACTGGTTATCAGAATGCCGTTGGAAATTCGGCGCTCGCTGCCGTCAGAAGGAGAATTAACAATTCGGCCCTTCACGATCATTGATGAAGAGCCACCGCCGTCGAGGTTAATCGCGTGGCGGGTGCCAAGAGTTCTCAGGTAAGCAGCCAGCTCATCGAGTTTCATGCCCGAATTTCTTTTCGAGCGCCCGTCAACCACGATCATAAGGAGGTCACCATCAAAGGTTTGCGCGACAGCAGTGCGCGGGTGTCGACCATTAACAATCGAGTTGTCGAACTTTTCTTCGCGGCCGTTGATATCCTTGCGACCTTCACTGATCAGCCTTGGGCCGCCACAGACGGCATGCCTGATCGTGTTCCAGGGTTTGTCGATCGAATAGTCGAGAGTAACTGACTGGCCAAGCCTGAGCGATTTGAGCAACTCGGCTTTTTCGCCGCCTGCTGACACAACAACACCATCCGGCGGAATTAATGCATCGTTGTCGTGAATGCCGACAATTTTTCCCTTAACCAGAACGATCTCGACCCCACGCTCTGGTGTCAGAGTGCTTCGCGCATACTCTGGGGTATAAACGACCAGCTGTTCGCCTCTTCTCGGCTGATTCACCGCGTCGATAACTATCGACAGGCCGCCAGCCCTCAAGGTGCCTGAAAAGTCAGGGTTACCAAAAATCAGCGCATCATCTTCAGCAATGCCAAAAACCGAACGGCGATAAAGCGGTGAACTGATCAGACGACGATTGATAATCAAAGTCCCGATCGGGTCACCGCGCGGCGTAAAGTAGGCACCGTTAATACCGGCGATCGCGTCATAGCGTCTGGACATCGAAGACAGGGTTTCCTTCTGCGCAATGCCCTCGTTGGCCAGCACCGGAAAAAGTCTTGTCGAATTTGAGAATGGTTCTACGCGCAGAATGTGAACGTCACTGCAACCCGACGGCGTCTTGGCGCGATCGCGGTAATAAGTGACGCCATCAACAATCTTTTCGCCAACTGGCAGCTTAAACTTTGGCTTATCAGGCTGATATGGAACGCACAACCGGAACAGACCAGAAGTTTCTGAAGCAGTATAGGGGTTGCCAATCCTGCCGTGCGCCGCAAACACCATTTCTGAGTATTTATTGGTCTGATGAATCGAAAACTTGTCGAACTTTTTCTGCAACAGCGCAACAAATTCGGGGTTTATCGCATGAAGGCCGGGCATAACGCGAATACGCAGCAACTTGCCGCCCTGTGAGCGTCTGAGCACTTTTACGCTTTGTGACAGCTCGAATTCAGCAATATCGAATGCCTCTTCACTTCTGAACTTTACGCCAAGAACTTCTGGCTGAACCTGGGTATCCTCGGGTGCGGGTGCGGACTCTGATGCAATCTCTGATTCGGTATCCGGCTCAGGCATCTGATCTTCGTTCAGCTGGTCAATTTCGAGATCCTTGTCAGAAAGAGACGGACCACGCATATCGAGCTGCCTGGAGTCATCTTCGCTCCA
>MFYY01000167.1:15760-17063 GCA_001787855.1 Candidatus Riflebacteria bacterium GWC2_50_8
AGAAAAATCTGGCCAATGATCAACAGCAGCATTAATTGTCGTAAATTCTTTCTGATAGTCTACCCCAGCTGGAACATAATCTCTCCGGGAATACTATCGGCATTCTGCACGGTTAACCTTAACCGATCCGCGAGCAATACAGACGCAGGCAAACACATATGATTCGCCAGAATTCGTCGGCGATAAAATCAAATATGTCTTTTGCTGGATACAGTTTTGAAATGATGTGCGTAAGCGTTTGTAATAAAGACTATTTTATTTATGAAGCTTTGTGTTAAAGATTTCGCGGAGTTTTTCTGCAAGATCTCTCTTGGAAAATGGCTTCTGCAGATAATAAAGGGCACCTCCCGGTATACCCTTTTGAGCAATTGCATCAGCGGTATAGCCAGACATGAAAACACATTTTACATCCGGACGAAGAGCCTGAAACCTGGCACTCAGATCCTTACCGCTCATTTGTGGCATGATGACATCAGTGAGCAGCAGATGAATAACATCCGGATACTCTCCTGCTATTTTGAGTGCCATTTCCGGACCGTCTGCCATTATTACCCTGTAACCAAGGCTTTCGAGATGACGCCTGCAGATTTTCAGCAGTGCAGGTTCATCTTCGACCACCAGTATTGTTTCTGTGCCTGCCGGCGTTGGGCAGTCCCGATGGTTTTTTTCGGCAACTGCTTTCGCTTCCTGGCAAAGAGGAAAATAGATTTTGAACGTAGTACCTTCTCCTGGCTGACTGTCAACATGAATATAGCCATCGTTCTGCTTCACTATTCCATAAACAGTGGCCAGACCAAGTCCGGTTCCTGTGCCTATTTCTTTGGTTGTAAAAAATGGTTCGAAAATTCTCCCAAGCACATCCTCACCCATTCCACAGCCATCATCACTGATTGAAAACTGAATGAATTTTCCAGGAATCAAATCTGACGAGGTAAGCTCATGTGCCGGAGCACAATCTACTTTGTCAGTTTTTATGGTTATATTGCCCACTCCTGCGATTGCATCGCGGGCGTTGACGGTCAGATTGGCGAGAATCTGATCGACCTGCGCCGGGTCCATGTTGACCAGACATGGTGCATTATCAGGTTGCCATTTTAAATCAATGTTTTCTCCAATCAGCCGTTTAAGCATTGTGAGAATACTGGCAACGACTTCGTTCAGGTCCAGAAGCTGGGGTATGATTGTCTGCTTTCGGGCAAAAGCGAGAAGCTGTCGGGTGAGCTTGGCTGAGCGTTCTCCAGCCCCCAGAATTTCCTTTAAACTCTCGTAGACCGGGCTGGATGAATCAAGATCCATCATAGCC
>MFYY01000167.1:17073-33126 GCA_001787855.1 Candidatus Riflebacteria bacterium GWC2_50_8
CCGAGTTGATGATTTGCAGCATGTTGTTAAAATCATGAGCTACACCACCCGCCAGCTGGCCAATCGCTTCCATCTTTTGAGACTGGCGGAGTTGCGCCTCAAGCAGAGCCCGATTTTCTTCGCCGACCACCATTTCTCTGGTCTGGCCTATTGAATAGAGAGCAAATGCCACATCTCCAACCATTTCTTCAAACAGGGACAGTTCTTCTTCATCTACCGCGATAGAGCCTTCTACCATGACTCCGAGACAACCAAAGACTTTGTTCCCATGGGTTAACTGCAGACGCAGACAATTGCATTCAGACCTTGCATCCGCCAGGGGACAACCCTGACAGAGTTTTTTTCGATCAGAAATCAGGGAAATTTCGTGATTCACTCCAGTGACCTGGCAGCATTGCGGTAAAACGCCGCGACTTAACTTCTCCTGAGCATCTTCAGCGGCTTCATTCAGCCCGGCCTGCACCCACTTGAGAAACCTCCCGGTGCTGTCGGTTAGGATTATCCAGGCGCCAAGATACCCGCTAAATTCCACCATGAGATCACAGGCTTCCTGAACAAGTTTGTCGCTGTCCTTCTCACGAACGATCAATTGATTAATATTTCTAATCGCACGCAAAACCTGGTTAAGGTGCTGAATTTTCAGCTCACCTTTGCGATGCTCGGTTATGTCCTGGCCAATAGCCAGCAAACCGGTAACCAGCCCATTTTTGTCTTTGATGGTTTTGTCATGCCATTCAATTTCTCGCTTCGCACCGTTTTTGCAAATAACCGGGCAGATACTGCCAACGGTCGGAACATCATTTATGGCCCTGGCAAATATCTCAGCTACAGAATTTATATCGCTATCTGGCAGAAAAGTTGAAAACCAGCTCTTGCCGCAAACTTCCGCGAGACGATAACCCGAAAGCTCCTCAAAATATGGGTTAAAATGAACAATGTTACCCTGCGGATCAAGCAGAAGAATGACGGTCTGGGCGGTATTTACAAGGGTTTCAGCAAAATCCCGCTGACTCTGCAATTCGCTGGTACGTTTTTCGACCAGTTCTTCCAGATGATCATTGATGATCCGCAATTCCTCTTGAGTGTTGATTAACTCGATATTCCGCTGGGCAGCGGCTTCATATGTCGAAAGAAGCAAAGAAAGCATCTGCTGCTGATCAGCCGTAATGAATCGCCTTTTACCGCCAAAAAATATTTCGACGCCAATACGAATCCGCTCAATCTTAACCATTTTGCGATTGGCCAGTATTTGATCGATATGAGAAAGCAGATACTCGTCATGGTAAGGCTTGGTGATAAAATTATCGGCACCGCAGGATAGACCCTCAAGAACGTCTTCCGGGTTGGTAAGAGATGTGAGCAGAATGACAGGAATATCAATGGTGCTGACATTGTCTTTTATCTGCCGGCAAAGCTCATACCCGTTCATTACCGGCATTACAATGTCAGTGATTACCAGATCAGGCTTATGCTCGCTTATCAGCTCAAGAGCACGCCGCCCGTCCTCAGCCAATTTTACCAGAAATTGACGAGACTCAAGGAGGTGCTTCAAGCTCTGCGCCTGGGTGAGACTGTCTTCTACAACCAGTATTTCGAGTTTATTCTGCGAAGGTTTATCACTTGTCATATTTTCCCCTTGTCCTCTATCGGTATCTGGAAAGCATGCCAGCTATCTCTTCAGGCGAAAGAACGCTGGTTGCGGCATCAAGACTGATTGCTTCACCAGGCATTCCGAACACAACTGAGCTCTCAGCATTCTGGGCGATAGTAATCGCCCCGTTATCTTTCATCAGCTTCAATTCCTGTGCGCCATCACGCCCCATTCCAGTAAGAAGTATTCCCACTGCGCTTGCACCCAGAGTTGCTGCGACTGAACGAAAAAGACAGGAAACTGATGGCTTTACTCCGTTTTCCGGGGGAGTTTCACTGAGAACTATCCGCAAATTTCTGTCGATACCCATGTGAAAATCATCCGGGGCGACATAAACATGCCCCGGCAAAGCAGTTTGTCCCTGAACAGCTATATGCATGGGCAAAGGACAGCTGCCAGCAAGCCAGTCGACAAACCCACCGACAAAGCCAGCCGCAATATGCTGAACAATAAGAATGGGCAAAGAAAAGTCTTTGGGAAGCCCGTGAAGGATTTTCTGCAGAGCTAAAGGCCCTCCGGTTGACGCGCCAACAGCTACCAGCCGAACTCCGGTCGCGTGCGGCACTGTCGGAACCGCAGTAGATGCAGGAGCTGGCAAAACGTTGTCACTTTTCTGCAGATGGCGTAGACGCCTGACCACCTTGATCTCAGACATAAGCTTTACTGTCTGCAAAAGATTCTTCGCGGCTTCTTTGTGACCCGGGTGGGTTATACCTGGTGGCCGGTGAAACACTGCTAATGCACCGGCCTCCATTGCTTTAAATACCTGAGAGACCTCTTCGGTGACCAGGCTGCCGCTTACCACAACTATTGGTGTTGGGATGATCGACATGATCTGCCGGGTAGCTTCAAAACCGTCAACCCCTGGCATATGAATATCCATGGTGATAACATCAGGTTTGAGAAGACTAACCGCCTCGATAGCCTCTCTCCCGTTGCGGGCCACTCCAACTACTCTGATTTCCGGGTCAGAAGTCAGAATGTGGATCAATAATTCCTGTGCGACAATCGAATCTTCAACTATTAGTAATTTGATCATTTTTCTTCCATTAAATCAACTTGTTGATAACCTCGAGAAGGTTGCTCTGATCAAAACTGCTTTTTACTATATAGGCGTTGGCGCCAACGTCGACGCCACGTTCACGGTCATTGAGCGACTCAAGAGCGGTAACCAGAACCACTGGCAACTCGCCGATTCTTTTATCGGCGCGAATTTTCGCGGTGAGCTCAAACCCGCTCATGCGTGGCATATCGACATCTGAAACCACAAGGTCAAACTCCCCGCTGCGGAGCCGGGCAAAAGCATCTGCCCCGTCAACCGCTGTAGTAACCTGATACCCTGCCGATTCCAGAATGCTTTTAAGCAGAGTTCGCGAAGTAATTGAGTCTTCTGCGACAAGAACCCGCATCGACTTCCTGGCGATTTCCCCGCCGTCTCGATGTTTTCTGATTGATGCAAACTGGTTGGCAGACTTCATCAGATCAGAAACGTTCAGAACCGCTACTACCCGGCCATTACCAAGAATTGTGGCGCCGCTGATGTTGCGCACCCGGCTCAGTTGTTGCCCCAGACCCTTAACCAGTACCTGAAGTTCCTCAAGAACCTCATCAACCAGAAAAGCGATCTGACTGTCGCCGTTTGCCAATATAACCATAGTTACCGACCCGGCATCGGCATTATGGCCCTTGAAGGCTGACGCTGAAGAGTTTGCAGCTTCAGGCAATCCCAAGACTTCGCCTAAATGCACCAGAGAAAAAATTATCCCATTATGCCTGATGGTTTCACGGTTCTCTACGGTTTTTATATCTTCAGTTTTTACGCGCAGAGTCCGCATTACGTTGGCAGTCGGAATTACATACAGATGCTCACTGACGCGAACCATAACCCCGCGAAAGGTGGCCAGAGAAATGGGCAGCAGCATGCGAAAGGTGGTGCCTGCCTGCGGCGTGCTCTCAATTGTAATGCTGCCGCCAAGCTTCTCGACCTTCTCGCTGACAATTGCCAGACCAAGACCGCGACCGGAAATGTCGGTAATAATCGGGCTGGTCGTGAAACCTGACTGGAAAACAAGAGCAAGAATTTCTCTAGAATCCAGCTTTTTTGCTGCTTCTGAAGGAACAGTCCCATTTTTTATGGCCAGTTCACGGATCTGGTTACAATCTATGCCGCTGCCATCGTCAGAAATAGAAATTTCAACCTGACGATTCTCATTGGTGGCAAATGCAATGCTGATTTTGCCGGTGGCGGGCTTATCGAGCTCTTTCCGCCTGGCTGGTTTTTCTATACCGTGGTCAGTGCAATTGCGCATGAGATGAATAAATGGATCCTTCAACTCTTCGAGAATCCTTCGGTCTATTTCAATATCGTCACCCGAAACAACCAGATCAATTTCTTTACCCTGCTGTTGAGCAAGATCACGGACTATTTTAGGGAAAGTCTCGGTTAAAGACGACGCCGGCAGCATCAGCACCTGTTTCATTGCCTCCAGGTGATCGTCAATGATGCGCCGCATGACGCGAAAATCCTGTTCTGCCGTCTGGGAAACCGAGATAATTCTGGCATGTAGCTGGTCCAGATGGGTTTCGCACCAGCTCACAAGTTCTTCGTGTTCGCTGGATTTTGCGGCATTCCGCCTGTTTTTCCATTGTCTGGAGCTCAAGCTGTAAGATGCAAGAGCACTTTTTATCTCGCGCAATTCAGCAACCAGCTGCTGCGTCGTTACTTTAGTCTGAATCATTTCTTCCGCCTGAAAAAGCAGAGAATCCAGCTTGGATACCGGAATTCGAACTGTCTGCCCAAAACTGGTCTCTTTCTGTTTAGGTTTTAAATTCTCAATTTCAGGCTCTTTACTTGAGTCCTGCAAAGCATCAGCCGCGAGTTCTGGCTTCGGCGCCTCAGGTGCAATGCTGTCTGTTTTTGTCAAAATCCCCAGCTGCGCGATCAATTCTTTCTGTGTTGATCTTTGCGCCGAAGTTCTTTTCTCTCCTGATACTGAGCTAAACTCGGAAAGAAAATCAATGACACGATGCAACAGATCAAACAAACCTGGCTCTAAAGAAATTTCTCCACGCTTTAACCGTGAAAATATAGCCTCAAGAGGCTGACATACCTGCTCAAACTCTCGCAGATTAACAGATCTGGCAGCACCTTTAAGACTGTGGAATTCACGGAATATCGCTTCAATGAGTTGAGCGTATCTTTCAGAGGTCGGCGATTTCTCCAGTTCAATCAGACCGCTGGTTACCGCGTGAATGTGTTCTTCAGCCTCAACCCTGAAGGTCTGAAGAAGTCTTCGGTTAAATTCTGAATCACCTGGGCCCATTAAATTCAAGCCTCTTTGATTTTGAACTGATCTACTATTTTTCGCAGTTTCTGGCCAAGCTCATTCAAATTTTTAGCGGCAACTTCAGCCTGTTTCATGGCTGAAGCATTCTGCACGCCGGCCTGATTTATGTTCGTCATCGCCACGCCGATCTGATCCATGCCGACGACCTGCTGCTGACTGGAAGCCACAATCTGGGTCGCCACCTGCGACGCTTCCATGCTGCTTTCAGCAAGAATTTTCACTGCCTCTCCAGTCTGAGCAGATTGTTTTACGCCGCCATCGACCGCTTTCGTACCCTGCTCGGTAGCCAATACCGCGACGTTGGTCGCTTTCTGTACTTCAGTCAAAATTGCACGAATCTGCGTGGTCGCCTGTTTAGACTGTTCTGCCAGACTTTTTATCTCCTGAGCGACAACGACGAAACCGCGCCCCTGTTCTCCAGCTTTGGCAGCTTCAATTGCGGCGTTTACCGCCAGCAGGTTTGACTGATCAGCCAGATCGGTAACGGTGGCGATGATTCCGCCAATGGCCTGACTTTGCTCGCTCAGCTGCAGAATCGTCTGAGCAATTGCTTCCATCTGGTCGCGGATGTGCAGCATAGTGGTAACCGTGTTATCCACGGCATTTTTACCAGTCTGGGAAACCTGAACAACACGTTGAGCGCTGTCTGCTACCATTTTTGCCTTTTCCGAAGAAAGCCTGGCTGCCTGCCTGACCTCTTCTACGGTAGTCATGGTTTCGCTGATACCTGTTGCCGACTCGGCAGCACCAGAAGCCAGCTGTGAGGTCGAAACCAGAATCTCATTCGACGAACTGGCCAGAACATTGACGCCATCAGTGATTTCGCGAATCTGATCTCTCAGTGTCTCAATCATGCCCCTGAACGACTGTGTCATGATCCCCAGCTCATCCCCACGATTGTGTTGAACAGTAAGATCACCGGTGAGGTCTTTATTGGAAATTCTCTTTGCCGCTGCAATACAAATGTCTAATGGGCCGGTAATACCAAGCGTCAAAACAATTGATATCACTATCGTCATAACTACTGCTGCAATCCCCAGCAGAAGAATAAACCGGTATGCCTCGGACTGTGATTCTTTCGCCTCATTGTAGCGCAAAATTGAGCGCTTCTCGGCCAATTGAACAAGATCGTCTGTCATCTCAATCCATTGCTTTACCATCGGGCTTGCTTTGGCGTGCATCAAAACATTTGCTTCCTCTATCTTCCCAGCTGCCGCCAGGGCAACCACCTCGTCGTTCAGGTCTCTTGATTTTTGCTGAACAGCCTTAATACTGGCGATTTTTTCATCTATCTCGCGATTTTTCTCTGCGGGCAGCTCTTCAAATTTGCCCAGATATTCATCGTATTCTTTTCTTATTTTAGCTATGTTCGCGGTGACTGCCTGTATTTTTTCGCTGTCGCCCAACAGGCAGGCATCGCGGATGGCAATCGAAACTTCACGCACCTGATCAATCATCCCATTGGCCATTTCAATGCGAGTATTGTTGATCGTTACAATTCTTTCAAGGTTATATCTGCTGATCTCCATTGAACTCAGGCTGATAAAGATTATTCCAGACAAAAGCACCAGAATAAGGCAGAACCCCAGACTCAAACGCATACCCACTCTCATATTATTCAGCACAACACGTTCTCCTGATATTTCATTTGCTGGCCGTAAAGGCGATTTCTTCGTGAACAATCATTTTTCTTTCGTTAAGAAGCTTGTCTCCATCCAGAATTATAAGATTCTCTGCTGTTATACCTTTCATAAATTCTCGGCCAACCCCGGTTATAGTCGGCAGAGACAGCTGCAGTGTGCTGAGCAGAACAGATGCTGTTCCAACAATCTCATCTGCCAGCAGACCAAATTTCATGAGATTATTGTGGAGTATGATGACTTTGTTGAGGTCACCCAGCCCTTTTCCGGGCAGCTTGAAAAAAACCTTCAGATTTACTATTGAGAGAATCTGCCCGCGCACGTTGATTATGCCGAGAATAAAGGCTGGAACTCCCGGTAATGGGGTAAAATCTCGCAACGGATAAACTTCGCGCACATAAACCGACTCGATGCCATAGGTTTCGCCGCCAAGACGAAAAGTGATGATCTCGAGCAGTTCGCTGGCCGGAACTATTTTTTCAGGCTCTTTCGCCAGTGCCTGAGCGCGGGCTTTAAGAATCGCCTGCTCTGACTCGTTTTTAACAATAGACAGAGGCTTATTCTTTTCAATCATGGCAATGCTCCTGCCTGCATGGTTGCAGAGACAATTTCGCGCATCCGGCCGGCAGTGAGCCCTTCAGACTCAGGCAACACATCATTCAGGTGAAATTTTGACAGAATTATCAGCGCATTTTCGAAGCATTTTCTGGCAATTTGCTTTTTGCCCCGATGCAGCATCAGGTTGCCGAGAGCAAAATGGCCCATGTAAAAATCGGGATCAAGATATAGGGCCCGCTTAAGCGCTGTTATTGCCTCTATATCACGATTCTGCTCCTGCAGGATGGTCGCCTGTAGAAAATAGAGATGTGGATCAAGCTTGTGTTCGAGAATAAGATGTTCGCAGGTAAGCAATGCCTCATTAAGATTGCCCTGATTGGCGAGTTCTCTCACCTGCCCGGAAATATCTACAGCAACAATTTTCGGCGTTCCGGCAATCGTATCCTGTGCCAGAAGCTGTTTCGAATCTGGCTCTGCGCGGACAGATTCGCCGGGCGGCGCAGCTGGCAATGCTATCTTTTCGGTCGGCAACAGCTCAGCAGCAGAAAAATGAAGTGGTGGTGGTTCAGTCGGAGGCGCAGAAGGCTGAAAAACTATATTGTCTGCAGGCTTCTGATCAGTTTTTCGATACACAATAGCCTCGGGAAAATATACTGGAGTAAATTTTGGGTAAAACTGCAGCGACAGCTCCGAAGCGCTTACCATAAACCAGCCATCACTTACCAGTGACTGGAAAAGGCTTGCGCCAATCTGCTGAATTCTATTGCCGGCAAAATACATGAGGACGTTCCGGCAGAAAATAATATCCATGGCGTTGGTATTGTTTATCGGCGAGGGATAAGCATCTTCTGCCAGATTCAGGTATGCAAAAGTCACCATGCTTCGAATTTCGGATGATATTTCGTATTTTCCTCTGGCAATGCAGCTGAAATAACGTTCCTTAAGCCAGGCTGGGGAATTGCGGAATGACCACTCCCCATAAATGCCTTCAGTGGCTCTTCTAAGAATTCGCGGATTAATATCAGTGGCGAGAATAGTAATGTTCCAGTTTTTATAATCAGGAATGGCTCTACTGATGGCAATGGCAAGAGAATATGGCTCTTCGCCAGTTGCACAGCCAGCACTCCAGACACGCAGACGTTTATCGCCATTTTCCTGGGCACGAATCAATTCGGGAAGAATTTTTTCTTCAAGCGCCGCAAAGACGTGAGGTTCGCGCCAGAAATAGGTTTCAGAGATGGTAAGGTGACTTGCCAGAATCTCTGCCTGTTCAGTATTTAGCGCCGAAGCTGTCAGCCAGTCACAAAAAGCATTCAGATCGGTATAGCCAAATTCTTTTGCGGCAAATTTCAGCTTTTGTTCAAGATCTTTCCAGCAGTCTGGCGGAAAATGCAGAGCTGTTCTCGATTCAATGAGCTGACTCACTTTTGCCATAATAGCTGCTGGAAGGTGTTCACTCATATGACGTTCCCTCTCTCTCGCTGCTGGCAATTGAGATGGCGCTGTTCAGCGCCTGCTCTTCGTCGAGAGAAAGAAATTGATCGAGATCGTAGATCATAATGAGGTTGCCCTTGATTTTGGCCACACCTTTAAGATGCTCAGCGAAAGGCTGGCACTGTTCTGCCATTACCATTTCTTGATCGGTGATTTCACTGATTTCATCGACACCATCGACCACCAAGGCAACTGAACGGTTTGCGGTGTTAGCTATGATATAGCGATCGTTGACGCTTAAATCACGCTCGGGAAAGCGGAATCTTCGACGAACATCAATTACTGGAATCAGCGTTCCTGCGACATTGATAACCCCCAGAATTATATCTGGTGCCTGAGGAAGCGGGCTGATTTCGACAGCACGAATGACTCTTTCGACACGCGAAATCGGGAGAGCACAACGCGGCTCACCGAGTGCAAAAATAACGATCTTATTCTGCGCTTCCATTTTCCCGATTAATCCGTTCCAAAAAGCATCTCAAATAAGGTAAAACGGGCAATTATTGCTCTCAATCTTACCAATGGGCAATTTTCAATTTATATCCAATATTAACATACACGCACGAGAAACACACTTTTTTGCAGGTGAGAATAATACCTGCAGGGAGCAAAAAAATGATTGAATGTACAGGAAATCTATAGGAACATACTTGTAGCAAAGAGCATTTAGAGGCTGAGACAAGGCAGGAAACCAAATAGCACAAGTCAATCAGAAAATTATTGAAAGGAACCAGCAAGTTGATTAAAGATTTGATGGGTGATCTGTGGCGGAAAGCAGTTTTTTTTGTTGGAAAAATCCGGCGTTTGAATCGTTTTCCATGGGTAACCTGGGCCGTCGATCAACATGAAGTAGATTTTCAGGAAATAATGGAAATGGTGAACATCATTCAATATGGAGATGTGGGGCTACACAGGGATGCCGGATATTTGTCCAATTTCGCCATTTCTGGTTTTATGATTCATGCCTGGATACACACCGAAGATAATTTTACCGGAAAGATTGTAGAAGCGGTAAGCGCAGGCGTAAAACACCGCAGCTACCTGTTTCCGATGCATTCAGACTATACAATTATTATCAGGCCGAGGGATGTGAATGAGGAAGAAAGAAAGGGCGCATGCAAAAAAGCGAAGCAGATAGTTGGCAGTAAATATGATCCCAATTTCAAATTTGACATAGAAGAAGAAATTAAATACTGGAAAGGCAAGGATGAACAGGATGCCAGACAACACCTGATCGAAGGCGAAAAGTTTGTCAAGGAATTCGAACCTGCTTTTACCTGCACTGAGGTTGCCGCGTATTCATGGTGGCATCGGCGCGAACAGCTGCGACTGTTTCGAACCAGGCACCGGGGAAAAAGCGTGATTCTGGCAGATGCGTTTCTAAATCATGGATGGGAAATTGTCTGGATGAGTAATTCGGTTACTCCAGAAATTGCCTGCGAACTTGGATTGCCAGAAGAAGGGCTGCTGATGATACAAAAATATCGCCAGGAGCACCCAGTGAAGCATACTGAATAGTGGTTCTGGCATTCAGACGGTTGTTGACAATGCCGGCTCGAAATGCTAACCACTAGGTAATACTTTGTGACAACGAATGGTGATATTGATGACGCATACTGTTTTAGAGCTCAAGAATGTCTCCAAAAGCTACGCCCTGGCACCAGGTTCAGCCAAAGATGCGCAAGGTCGCCGGGCAGCTATCGACAATGTCAGCCTTACCCTTGCTGCCGGCCAGATATACGGCTTTGCCGGACTGAACGGCGCCGGTAAAACTACGTCGATCAAGGCCGCTCTCGGCCTGATTCAACCTGATTCTGGAACAATTGAGCTTTTTGGCTCTCCCATTGATGCGGCAGCTTTCAACAATATCGGATTTTGCCCGGAAAAACCGGTATTTTACGAAACACTGACCGCTGAAGAAATCGTAGAGTTCTCCGGAAAATTGCTCAACATTACAGCCGACGAGAATAGAAAAAAATATATTCTCGAAAGAGTTGGTCTTTATGATGACCGCCACAAAAGAGTCGGCGCCTTTTCAAAAGGCATGCAGCAACGACTGGGAATTGCCTGCGCCATGCTGCACGACCCAGCCCTCTACATACTTGACGAACCGGCCAGCGGCCTCGACCCTCTCGGTCGCCGGCTCATCAAGGATATCCTGAAAGAGCTCAAGCATGCCGGCAAAACGGTATTTTTCAGTACCCATATCATTGCCGACATTACCGAAATCTGTGACAAAATTGCCATTATTCATAAAGGGCACATTCTCTACGAGGGAAGTGTCGATGAGTTCTGCCCCGGGCACGAAAACGGTGAAGAGCGCTTCGTAAAAATCATTCAGGACTACGACAGCAAAAACGCGGCAGCTGAGGGGTAATAGTCACTGCTGCGCAGCACAGGGCAAACTTGTATTAGTGCTGCAGATGCATTAGCATAACAGCATTCTAACCTCACGGATGCAAAATGCTCAGTTCTCTCCTTACCGGCCTGGCAACCTTTCTGTTTATCTTCGGCTGGAAAATCAGCCTGCTGGCCGATGTTATCCTTCTGGTTTCAGCAGGTCTGATAACCATGAGCTTTGTGCATGGCTATTTTTACGCAGATCGTAACACGCTTAAAATCGTCGCCTGTCTTGGGTTGCTCAGCATATATTCCCTGTCGGTCGTTCTTATCAATGGCCTGCTCGACACCCAGATAGCAATGCGCTCAATCAGGGCGCTGCTGAATTTTCTTGGCGCACTGGCGCTGCTGAACATTTATTATCAGCGCTCCAAGAACGGTTTTGCCGAGAATATCATCCGCGACATCTACCTTGCGCTGACCACCCACGCCGCCCTGATGATCGCCATGTATCTCAATTCTGGTCTGCGCCTGGCCATTTACCGGATTACTGATGCCGAATCATACGTAAACCTTTCCAGTCCGTTTCTTGAAGGATTTCGTATTTCCGGCCTGACCTACGGGCTTTCGCAGACATCGGTATTGCAGATGCTCGGCCTGCTGATTCTGCCGCTGACATTACGGGCCGGCAAAAGTTTTTTCGGAAAACTCCTGCTTCTCGCCGGCGCACCGTTACTTGTTGTTTCGATTCTGATCAGCGGCAGAAGCGGACTTATGCTTGCCATTGCGTTTATGCCAATCTGTGTTATCAGTCTGATCTGGGAACGAGCAGCAGGCTGCTCTCCCGGGCAGTGCCTTTCAGGAGTTCTGAAAGGCACTGCAGTTATTGCAGCAATTGCTTTAATGCTCAGCCTGATATCTTCCAAAATGCCCGACAAGTTTGCCGAATACTCATTGCAACAGGCGCGGGAAATATTAGATACCGTGCAGCTGCAGGGAACAACAGTCGAGAATATTTCCGGCATGATTATTCTGCCCGAGAGCTGGCCTGAATTTCTGTTCGGCTCATCAAATCTTGGTCGGGGCGATCTGGAGTATATTCCATCCGATATCGGCTGGATAAAAACCATTTTTGCCGTCGGCCTGATCGGCACTCTGCTCACACTTTTCCCGTATCTTCTCGCGTTTCGGGTTGCTTTTCAATTTTTTCGCAGCGATCATTACCTTGCGACCGTGAGCTTTCTCATCTTTCTTTCAGCATTGCTGCTGAACTTCAAAGAACTGGCTCTGCTTACACGCAACCAGTGGTCGATACATTCTCTGCTGCTTTGCATGCTGTGCCTGAAACTGCAGCAGAACGCCAGCACTCAGCCAACCGCAAATGTTTCATAGAATTTTTGTCAATACAGCCAAAATATTTTGCGGCAGTTCGCTGAACGCCATACTTAACCTTGCCGCGGCCGCTCTTATCGCGCGCACAATCGGTGCCAAAGATTATGGCGTGCTCATTTTTATTCAGGCTTTCGCCCTGATCATCGGGCAGCTTCTCAGCTTCAACACCTGGCAGGCAATGATAACCTTCGGTAGTCGTTCATTAGAAACGAATGACGAAGCAGCACTTGGCCAGCTCATAAAAATTTCTGTTCTGCTCGATCTCGTCGGCGGCCTCACTGCCTGCTGTCTTGCCATGCTTGCTGCTGCTCCAGTGACAAGCTTTCTCGGCTGGCCTGAAGCAACCAGCGATCTCCTGCGCCTTTACTCCCCGGCAATCATTCTCGGCAGTTCAAGCGTTGCGGCAGGTGGTCTCAGACTGTTCAACCGCTTTGGCCTTCTGGCGACGGCCGGCCTGGCATCTCCACTCATCCGCCTGGCAGGCGCTGTTCTGGGTTACCGCCGAAACTTTTCTTTGTATGACTTCACCCTCGTCAATCTGGTTGCCGCCCTGTCCGGGCAACTGATTCTGGTAGCAGTTACTGCCAATGCAATTGGCTGGAAGCGGGCGAACGGCTTTTTGTGGCAGTCGCTGGCCGGCGCCAAAGCGCGATTTCCAGGCCTTCTGCGCTATGTTACAGTTAGCAACCTGCACGCAACCGTAAAAATACTCACTCGCGAAGCAGACCAGGTAATCGCAGCAGTCTTTATCAACCCGGCGGCACTGGCTCTTCTGAAAATTGCCAGACAATTCTCGCAGATTTTGCCGATGATTGCAGACCCACTGTATCAAACGCTTTTCACTGAGTTCAGCCACCTGCACGCAGGTAACAGAAATAACGAATTCTCAGCACTGATCAGAAAATCCTCATTCGCCGGCCTGAGCATCGGCCTGACGGGCATGCTCCTGTTCTGGTTATTCGGAGAGTCTGTTGTTCTTCTCACCTTTGGCACCGAATTCACGGCGGTAATTCCCTGCTCAATGATTTTCATGCTGGCCTTTACCATTTCGCTGGCGGGTCTGCCATTACAACCGGTAATGCTGGCCAGAGGCAGGCCAGAGATTTCATTTAAAATCAACCTGATTTCAACTATAATCTATCTGACCCTGCTGCTGCCCTTGTCGCGACATTATGGAATCAATGGCGCAGCCGGCGCCTATGTTATCTATTACCTCGTCTGGACGGGCCTGATGCAGGCCAGGGTCCGCGCAGCAGACAAAGATCATGAATAAATACAAGCTTCAGAGTGCCCAGTATAAGCTGCCTTATCATTACCTGCCGCAAATTGAAGCAGGTGGAAACTTCTTTCGTCATCAGTCATTGCGCTGGGGATTCGCCTATCTCTGCTACCTGCATCATATCGCCGCAACTATAGTCAGGGAAAAGCCCGGCGAACTTTTTGATGCAGGATGCGGTGATGGCAGACTGATTTCGCTTTTGAGTCAGCAGTCAGAGTGCAATTTTACCGGCCAGGATTGTGACAGTCGGGCAATCGACATGGCACGGGCTCTTAACCCCCGCCACCGCTTTCTTTGTGGCGATATTGCCGATGTCGAAGAGACGTTTTCGCTGGTCAGCTGCATTGAAGTTCTCGAACATATTCCTGACGACTGTATCGAACAATTTATTTCTGACCTTGTCAGCAGAATCAGGCCTGGTGGCAAGCTGATAATCGGCGTGCCGACCACAAACAAACCGATGTCAGCAAAGCATTTCAGACATTACGAACAGAAAACACTCCTTGCGCAGCTTGCCCCGGAAGCGCGCGGTTTGCAGGTAAACAGCAGCGAGTTCATTTTTAACGGAAGCGACCCGCTCTACCGTCTTTACACCCGGCTCACCGAGAACCGGTTCTGGTTTCTCAGCATAAGACTTTTTGAAAACCTTATGTGGAAACGCGCCTGGACAAAGCTGCGCCACGCCGATCCTCATACTGGTCATCATCTGCTGCTCTGTCTGAGTAAAACCGTCTGAGCATATGAAAATCGCCTATTTTTCAAGCTCCAGCCTGCCGTCTCAGAGCGCCAACAGTGTTCAGGTAATGAAAATGTGTGAAGCATTCGCAGAAAATGGCCACCAGGTTGAACTTTTCGCCAGACCTGGGGCAGCTCTGATGACTGCCACGCAGTTATTTGAGCATTATGGCTGTACGCCGACGTTCAAAATCAATCTGGTGTCAGCTCCAGCATGGTGGGCGGTCGGCGGCGCAATTTTTGGCTGGCGGACAGCGGGAATGCTTTCACATAGCGAATTCAAGCCAGACCTGATTTATGGTCGAAACATCTACGCCCTGATTTCAGCCGCCAGATGTAACGTCGATCTTTACTTCGAAGCCCATGCCGCGCCATACAATGCCGGCCGGCGCTTTCTTGAACGTATCCTTTTTGCATTACCGCAATTCAAAAAACTGATCGTTATTAACCACGCGCTACGTGATTATTACCTGCAAACGCACCCACAACTGGCTCATTCACAACGAATCTCAGTTCTGGTCGCGCACGACGGCGCTTCAGTGCCGGCGAATGAACATGCTAGAACACAGAAGATTTCAGAGAAAAAGACAATCATCGGTTATGCCGGCGGTCTTTACCCGGGCAAGGGTATGGAAAGAATAATCGAGATAGCAGCAAGCATGCCAGATTTTGAGTTTCGCATCGCCGGCGGCGCGCAAAGCGAGATTTCATACTGGGCAGAGCGCTGCCAGAGTAACAACCTATTTTTTTCAGGGCACCTGCGACACGCCGAAATAGCGGAATTTCTCGAAAAGTGCGATATCCTTCTGGCGCCTTATCAGGCCAGAGTGACCACTAATCCTCAGGGTATCGGCAACATCTCAGCATGGATGTCGCCTCTCAAAATTTTCGAATACATGGCCAGTCATCGGCCAATTATTGCTTCACGCCTGCCAGCGCTCGAAGAAATCCTCGCGCATCAGCACAATGCCCTGCTGGTAAAATCTGACCAGACCGCTGAATGGTGTGCGGCGATAAAGACTCTCAGCAATGACAGCAGCCTTGGCAAAAGGCTTGCAGAAACGGCTTTTTCAGATCTGGTCGCGCAGTATACCTGGTCAGCACGTGTCCGCACCTTGCTTGAGCCGGTGCCGGGCAATATAAAAACAAGATGCAGCGAGGCTTCTCAAAAAACCGCCGTGCTTTCTGAGAAAATAAAATGTCTGCATATTATTGGTGACCTCTCTGCTGGAGGCGCTGAGAAGATGCTTTGTCGGCTGCTGAAAGCTTCAGACCAGAGCCGTTTTTTTCACCAGGTTGTCACGCTGATGCCACCCGGTGAGATGGCCGCGGATCTCGCGCATTCAGGTATCGAAATTTTCAGCCTGAATATGAACCGGCTCTCGTCGGCCCTGTCTGCCCTGCCCCGCCTGGTCGCTTTAATCAGGCGTCTGCATCCTGATGTTATCCATACCTGGATGTATTACTCGGACATCATCGGAGGACTGGCCGCCAGAGCCGCCGGATCAACACCTGTCATTTTCAGCATCCGACATGGCGGGTTCATCAATGACCCATTAAAAACCGTTTTGAGCGCCCGACTGACTGCTGCTATCGCCCATTTTATACCGACCAGAA
>MFYY01000167.1:33134-38855 GCA_001787855.1 Candidatus Riflebacteria bacterium GWC2_50_8
CCCACTGTCACATCGGTTACCCGCCTGAACTTATCAACATTATCCCCAACGGCTTTAATCACCCAGATGAGAATAACCAGGCGGAGTTCGCAGTTGATCTGCGCCAACAACTCAACATTCGCGATGATTGGCTTCTGATTGGACTGATAGGTCGTTATCACCCGGCCAAAGACCACGAAAATTTTATAAGAGCTGCTGCCATTGTTGCCGCCGATTTTCCCGAGGCGCATTATATTCTTTGCGGCAAAGAGATTACTCCTGAGAATAAACCCTTATCTGCGGCCATTGCACGCGCCGGCCTCACCGGCAAAATTCATCTGATCGGCCAGCAATCGAATATCGCAGCAATTATGAAAAGCCTCAAGTTTCTGGTCTCGTCTTCCATTTCAGAAGCATTTCCGAATGTAGTTGGCGAAGCCATGTCCATGGGCATACCCTGCGTAGTAACTGATGTTGGCGACTCCGCCAAGCTGGTCGACGATACTGGCATAATTGTGCCACCTGGCGATTCGGCGGCTCTGGCAGAGGGTATGAGCCGAATGCTCCGGATGAGCTTGCCAGAGCTGGCAAAGGTTGGAACACGAGCCCGTGAGCGTATTGAAAAGAATTTCAGCATGGCAACAGTTGCGAAACAATATGAGAAACTGTATCTTGAGGTAACCGATGAACGACAGCGAAAATAACCAGGCAGGCGAACGCCTGCTGAAAATCGATCTTGACCGGCTTCTGCTGAAACTATGGCAGGACCGTCGGTTGATTACCACCTACGTTCTGTCGCTGGCGATTCTGGCCCTGGTCGGCAGCTTTCTGGTTACACCACTTTTCACCGCTGAAATAACTTTTCTACCGGTCGGGAGCAAGCAGCTTGCCGTTTTTATTAAAAGCCGGGCAACAGCCAAGCTGGTGCTCAACGAAATTCCAGAGGTCAAAAATCTGTTAAGGGTTGAAAATCCGACATTGGCAAACCTGGCAATTGAACTGAGCAAGGCGGTAAACATCAGAAAACCCGATCGGTCAGAGCAGGCGTTTGCTCTTCTGGTTGAGCTGCCAAATGCCACCATGGCTGCAGATGTTGCCAATGCTTACATGAACCTTGTCGCCTCGTTTGTTAATTCTCCTGAATATGATCTGGCAAAGCGCAACACAATGTTCATCAAAGAACAATATGATTCATATACGGCGACATTGCGCTCTACAGAAGATGCGCTGCGAAAATTTCAGGAAGAGCATGGCATCATTCTGCTCGACAGTCAGACAGCAGCCACAGTTGGCCTTGTTGCTCAGATCGAAGCGCGCCTGGTAAAAAAGGAAATAGAGCTGCAGGCTCTGCAAAACATTCCGGAGAACCCTGTCACTCAAAAGCGCGCCAACGAAATTGCCGCGCTGAAGGACACGCTCAACGAACTCAAGGGTGAGCAGGAGAGCATGCTGTTTTCTTCAGGCACTCTCGAAGGAAGTGGCCGCCCCGGCATGACACCAGGACTGACCAATGCCCCGCGCCTGCGTCTTGAACATCAGAGACTGAGACGCGAAGTGGCAATTGCAGAACAAACCTGCCTGCATCTGCAGAACCAGTTGACAGCAGCCCGAATTCAGGAAGAAAAAGAGGGTATTTCTTTCATGGTTATCGACCGCGCTATTGTGCCAGAAAAAACCTCTTACCCAAGCCATGCAATATTCTTACTGTTTGGCGGCCTCTTAGGGCTGTTTACTGGCATTTTCAGATCTCTACTGCAGCAACATCAGCCCGCCTGAGCCGTGCACAGGCAGTATAGCGAATATTTTTTTGAATTCGTGTAAGGGAAAACCAGCCTAAAATGCGTCAGTTTTTTGACGCGCGTCAGATATTGGAGCGTCAAATTTCTGCCAGATCCGGATAAACCAGCCGTCAGCGACACGCAAATGCGCCTTATCAATAAGGCTTTCACCGGCATACATACAACGAATTCTGCTGCATAAACAGATCTTCCATGTTGAACAACAGGCAAACCCTCTGTTTAAAAGAAACTAGACAACATGGCACAGCAATTGCAATATAAATGATAAGTTCACTAAAACAGGAGGAAATTATGAAAAAGCTTTTAACAGGACTCGCAATTATTCTTTCGGTAGCCGTTGTGGCACCGGTGTTTGCTCAGGATAGCACTGCTGATCAGGGCAAGGGTGCAAAAATTGAAAAGCAGCGCCGCGAGAGACCAGAGCGCAAAAAACGTGACAAGGCCGGAATGAAGGATCGCGAAGTAAACGCCGAGCAGATGATCACCCGTATCGAGGAACGCAAGACAAAGATACTCGAAAGAATCGCAGCTGTTTACAATAAGATGAACAACCGGCTGGCCAGTTCCAGTGAAAGAATTGACAAGCTCTCGTCCCGCATGGAAAAGCTCAGAAGCGAAAAGCCTGAAGAAGGCGGCATGGAAAAAGCGACTATGGGCGAAGAAAAGCTCAAAGAGCGCAAAGAAAAGGTTACCAAGCGTTACAACGAGATTAAAGAGAAAATTGAAACACGCAAAACTGCCATGCTGGAACGCCTGGAAGAGGTTCGCAGCAAAGTTCTCAAGCGCATAGAGCAATTGCCCGAAGCAGATCGCGACAGAGTAAGAACAGCTCTGGAAAACTCGATCAGCGAAATTAAAAGCGAAGCCGACAAACTGGAAAAAGAAGCAAAAGAAAAAGGTGAAGCCACCTATCAGAAGTTGATGGGAATCTGAGACCTGTCAGTCGTCAGCGATACCGAGACGCTTCATTCGATATAACAGCTGGGTCCGCGGAATCTTAAGGATTTCTGCGGCCCGGCTTTTTATTCCGCCACTTTCGCTAAGCGCGGTTTCGATCAGACCTCTTTCAAGATATTCAAGAGACGCCGCCAGACCTTGATTAGCAGGCCTGTCACCGGCGACAGGCGTGTCAATCGTATCTGCACAAGCAGACTTTGCCTGCAGCACAAAGCTGGCCGGTTCTAAAACCCGGCTGTCAGTCATCACTACCGCGCGCTCAAGAGCATTCTTCAGCTGCCTGATATTGCCTGGCCAGGACTGCTGTTTAAGCGCCTGGAGAGCCGACTCGCTGATTGCCAGGTCAGGGCGCCCAAGGTCATTGCCGATGTTGTGAAGCAACGTCTGGCAAAGAACCGGCAAATCGGCAAGCCGCTGGCGAAGGGGAGGCAGATGAATATTCACGACACTGAGCCGGTACAGCAGGTCTTCTCTAAAATTACCGGCTGCGACCATCTCGCCAAGATTGCGATTCGTCGCGGCAATTATGCGCACATCTATCGCTATCGGCTTCGAACTGCCGAGCCGGGTAATTTCTTTTTCCTGCAGCACACGAAGCAGCTTTGCCTGCAGGCTCATTGGCACTTCACCGACTTCGTCGAGAAAAACGGTGCCACCGTCGGCGGCTTCAAAACTGCCAATACGGCGTTGGCGGGCATCAGTGAAAGCGCCTTTTTCATGGCCAAAAAGTTCTGACTCAAAAAGAGTCTCGGGTATTGAAGCGCAGTTGACTCTTACATACGGCGCATGCTGGCGCGGCGACAGGGTGTGAATCGCTTTTGCCGCAACTTCTTTGCCGACACCGGTTTCACCAGTTATCAGCACAGTCGTCGGGTAAGCGGCAACTCGCCTGATCATCTGCTTAACTTCAGCAATCTCACGGCTTTCGCCGGCGATATCATCAACCGCCTGGGTAAAACCGGCAGCTTCGAGAAGGTTTTCGCACTGCCTCTCAAGCCTCTGCTTCTGGTTGCCAAGCTGTCTGAACTGCTCGATCTTTTTGATTCTGAACGAGAATTCTTCGAGTGAAACTGGCTTGGTCAGATAATCAGAAGCTCCCAGACGCATCGCGGTCACTGCCGATTCAACCGAACCGAAAGCTGTCATTAAAATGACTTCGGGCATTGGTTCGAGACTGCCATCGCGGGCTTTCTGCATTATCTGAATGCCTTCGCCATCGGGGAGACGCAAATCGGTAATTATCAAATCAAAGGCCTGTGCTTCAAGAAAATCAAGACCCTGTTTTACCGTATGAGCGAGCTCAGCCGCGTGTCCTTCGCCGGTTAAAAAGGTTTTAAGACCTCTTGCCAGAGAGGTGTTGTCATCGACCACCAGAATTTTCATGCTGCCCGACCTCGATTAAAAATGCTGCTCCGCCAGTCTCGCCACCAATATAACTTATTTCACCACCATGTGCTTCGGCAAGTTTTCTGATCAATGCCAGTCCAAAACCGCTACCGCCGGCACGACCGCTGACAAAAGGCGTAAAAAGCTGCTCACGCAGAGCAGCCGGTATACCAGGCCCTTTGTCGGAGTAGAGAATTTTAAGCCGGGCAGCCTGTAATTCAACTCTGATAGAAATAGCGGCCGGCTCATTATCGAGCACCTGAACCGAGTTATTGATAAGGTTTTCGAACACCTGCTGCAGCAGAGTCGGGTCAAACCAGGCCTGTTCGACATTGACCAGCTCAACTTCGCAGCTGAAATCAGGCAGCACAGCTTTTCTCGAAGCAATGAGCCGGTCAAAAAAATCCTTGAGCGCAACACAGGCTATCTTAGGTTGCACCTTGCGCGAATAAGAGAGATAGTTTTCGAGCAAAGTCCGCAGATGTGCAAGTTGCTCGCTGATTTCGGCAAGAGCCGTTGTAGCTGCTTCTGCCTGGGTGCCACTCAGATTCGACAGCTGTCTCTTGAGCAGACCAAAATGCATTTCGATCGCCGACAGCGGATTGCGTATTTCATGCGCAATAGCACCGCCGGTAAAAGCCAGTTCGTCAAGCTTCTGCTCATAGAGACGCTGTACCTGCGCACGTTGTTGTTCAATTTCCTGCGCCAGCAATTCAATGCCATCACCGAGTCGATCAAGTTCGTTAACGCCAAGCTCGAGACGCTGCGGCGCGCGGCCCTGTTCAACCGATTTGAGACTCTGGTTCAACAGCTCAATCTGCCCGGCAAAGCTGCGGGCAAGAAAAAACGCAATAAGAAAACTCAGAATCAATGCTGCGACAACGGCTTCTGCCAACAGTTGTCTGAAATCGCTGACCAGATTGAGATATTCCATATCGGCTTCGATACCGATGACGCTTTCAAGCATGCCGAACTCGTCGAGAATAGGACAGAGGACAATTTTGAAACGCCGCGAAACACCGTAGGCATAAGGATCGGGAAACACCATCTCTCCACGGTCAAGCGCGTTGATATAGTTGAGGGCGAGTTCTTCTGCCTCATCTGCGGTTGGCGGCAGCATCTGCGCTGAACGCACGCCCGGGAGAGAATATGAGGCAATGAACTCTGAGGGGTCAGCGTACATATCAATCAGATAAAGATTCTGCAGAAGCCCGCCGGTCTTTTCGAGCTGCCGAAAGCTCTCGAACGCCTTCTCGCGCTGTTCTTCGCGATCTTCAGCACTACTGATACTGCTGACAAGAATCTCGGCGATACGCCTGAGACGAAGGTCGGCCTCGCGATCAAGCGATTGATAGAATTTTTGATCAAGCCAGCCCCAGATAAGCCCGACGACGAGAACGGCAACCACCAGTACCGACAAAAAAAGCCTGCCAAACAGGCTTTTTGGAATTACAAGTTTTGTCAGAACGGTAACCGATTTCAAAGAGCGGCTTCTACCTCACGCCAGCTCACTATTTCTTTTTGAACGGCGAGTTCGTAAAGATTTGTATAATCGATCTTCTTGTCGACAGTGTAGTCGTAAGTCGATTTTTCGAGCACT
>MFYY01000168.1 GCA_001787855.1 Candidatus Riflebacteria bacterium GWC2_50_8
CAGATGCGCGTTTCCAGGGGCTTGATGAACACGTGCTGGCGCGCCAGCGAATTAACGAAACCGCGTGCGCTTTTGACTTTCTCGGGCAATTTTGCGGCCGGTCGTGCCTCTTCGCTGTTGTTGCCGCGGCGGCGGTGTTCGTAGATCAGAGACAGGCATAACGCATTGATTTCGTGCTCGTTGCACTCATGAAAATAGCCGGCAAAATAGAGTTCAGTAACCGTAATTTCTTCAGTGTGAATGCGGCTGGCCAGTTCACCGCGCGCGAGCAGACCCTTGTCGTCGATATAGCCAAGCTGGCGCAACAGTTCGAGCTTTCTCTCGTAAAGTGGCAGCTGCAGCTCTTCCTGCTCTTCGAGCAAGCCGCGCCAGTAATTCAATTTTTTTCTGAGCCGTGAAGCCTGAAAATAACGCGAGGTGCATTTGCTGCGGCTTCGGCAGCGCCCGCAGATAAAACCTTTTTCCTGTTCACTGATTTCCTGGTGCTGAGCCGCAAACTTTTTTTCGACATCTTCCTGAAACTCACGGTTGTGCTTTCCGCGAATACCGAAACGGATCTGGTCGAGCTGCTTGTTCATTGTGTCGATCTTTTCTTGCGACTTCTTGTGAAAGACCATGAACTCTTCAAAATCATTCTTTTTCTCGGGGCAGCGCGGCCCGACCTGCTCAATTTCGAGGCGGATCTTGGCAACCTTCTCAGCCAGTTCGGGAAGCGACTTGTTCGCCTGAAACTGCGCGAAATTGCGCTTGAGAATCATGCGCACTTCTTCTGATTTGTGGCCTGAATAAAGGTTGAGAACGCTGTTGAACGACAGGTCGAACTGGCTCAGCAGTGGCTCAATATCGCCGTAAACCAGGTTCTGAAGCTCTTCGATGTTCAGGTCGCGTGGCAGGTGCGGAACAACGACCCAGCCGGTCTTGTCGATGCCGCGTCGCCCGGCACGTCCCGAAATCTGGGTGAATTCAAGCGATTTCATCGGCCTGAAAGTGCGGCCGTCGTATTTTTTCAGGGCATCGTAAGCTACGCTGCGCGCCGGCATATTAACGCCAACTGCGAAGGTTTCTGTGACGAACAGCACCCTGAGAATGCGCTCGGCAAAAAGCACTTCGACCAGCTCCTTGAGCTGCGGAAGCAGACCGGCATGATGTCTGCCGACACCCCTGATCAGTTCTTCGCGTAGATTCTGCGCGGTTTCCAGATTGTGCAGCTGGTATTTTTCGATGCAGGTATCGACCATTTCCTCGATGCGCTCTTTTTCCTCCTGCGAGGTAAAATCCATCTTGCGCGCGGTGTCCTGTGCCAGTTTATCGGCGAGCGCCCGCGAAAACACGAAGTAGAGCAGGGGCAGGCGATCCTGGCTGCGCAGCTGCTTTATCGTGTCAAAATGCCTGAAATCGCCTTCTTTTTTGGCACGACGGTCACGTGGCCCTTCGGTCATTGATGATTTGCCGCGCAACTTGCTGCGCAGATCTTTGAAGGTGAGCAGTTGCTTGTTGTAACTGAACAGAAACGACAGCGGCACAGCACGTTCGTTGTGACTGATAACCTTGACCTGGTGGTCGATGACTGATTCTATCCAGCGCGCCAGTTCGTCGCAGTTGGGAATCGTCGCCGACAGCGCAAGGAAGCGCACGGTTTTCGGTGAAAAAATAATCGATTCTTCCCAGACGGTGCCGCGCTCGATATCGCCAAGATAATGAATTTCGTCGAAAATGACATATGCAACGTCAGCAATCGCTTCGGGGTCTTCGATTGCCATGTTGCGGTAGACTTCGGTGGTTACAATCAGTGCCTGGGCATCGCGGTTGATAACAACGTCGCCGGTGAGAATACCGACCTTGTCGCCATATAGTCGCGAAAAGTCTCGGTATTTCTGGTTTGACAGTGCCTTGATCGGAGACGTGTAGATGATGCGCTTGTCGGTCTTGAGCACTTTCTCGATCAGATATTCGGCGACCAGCGTCTTGCCAGAACCTGTCGGTGCCGAGAGAACGAGCGAATGGCCGTTTTCGATCTCGGTGATAGACTGTATCTGAAATTCATCGAGAACGTAATCACGGTATTTTACATTTAATTCCATATTTTATGACTTGTGTTTCCTTGCTAAGTTTCGTGCTACGACAAACGCGGCATTATATTATACCGCATTCCCGGTCAAGCTTCAACAACCCACCAGGAATCTCTCACGGAGACACTAAGACGCAAAGATTGAACAAAAGAAATGCAGGTCTTCTTTGTGCCTCTGCGGCTTAGTGCGAGTCGTTCATTCTTGATCAAAAAAAGGGCTTTCTTCGTATCTTGGCGGCTTTGCGAGAAGCTTTTCTCTTAATCTGAGAAATCGGCGGAATCTGCGGATGCTCTCATTTATGCAGAATCCACAGATTGCGCAGATGGCCGCAGATTTTTATTAGAGAGTTGGGCAGGCAGCAGCATAACATGCCTTGAGTCTGCTAATCCTCTTTCGAGCTTGAGATTAGAAGGTTCGAACCAAGGCATACTGCTAACGCCGGGCTCTCGGCAGAATTAGGCCGTTCTTATGGCTTCAGCCATTAGAACGGCGTATGCAGCACTGCTCAGCGGCCCATTCGCTACAGCCATCGACAGACGCAAATTTGAGGTAGGAGTTGTCGGGATTGCGTCAAAACTGCCTGTCTCAGAGCTTTCGCGCATGGGAAACCTGCCTGCGCCCTTGTAACGTTTTTATAAATGGCTATTTTTAGACGCATTTATTGCCAAGCAAACCATGCAATTCAAACGTGACAGAGTGCCTGTCGCAAATGAATTCAAGAATTCGATACATTGTATATTGCTAACGCCGGGCTCTCGGCAGAATCGGGCCGCTATTATGGCTTCAGCCATTAGATTCTCTGTGTCTTAGTGGCTTAGTGCGAGCTGTTCTTCCTTGCATCAAAAAACAGGTTCTCTCTGTGGCTCTGCGGCTTAGTGCGAGTTGTTCTTTCTTGATCAATAAAACAGGTTTTTCTTCGTATCTTGGCGGCTTTGCGCGAGTGCTCGCTCTTGATCAATAAATCAAAGCTTTCTCTTTGTCTCTGCGGCTTAGTGCGAAGCTTTTCTCTTAATCTTAGGAATCGGCGGAATCTGCGGATGCTCTCGATTTTACTCTGAAACGGCTTCTTTGGTGTCGGTGTTGTAGGTTATTTTCTGGCCTTCGAGCCTGCGTTTTTCCATTTTGCCGGTCTTTTTGTTGAGTTCCAGGGTCTCGACCATCGCGTCGCCAGTGAGTATCGCGGTCGAAGTCTCTTTGAGATAGTCGAGTCGATGACCGCGGCCAAAGCTTTCTTTGTCCTTGATGCGCACATTGCCACTGAAAATCAGCCTGCCGCTGTCGCGGAACCCCAGCATCTCGTCGGCGGTAACGACTACCCACGAGTAGGTTGCCAGATCCCATGAGCGTTCTTCGATCTTTACATTAACACTGTCGGAAGCGTTAAAGCGGCCTTTGTCACTGTCGAAAAATATGCAGCGCGCTTCGAGATTGGTTTCGCGAACAACTTTCTGCTCGGGCACCGTCTCGCGACGGTAAAGGCGCGGAGTCAGGCTGGCCAGCAGCCAGCGCGGCGAATTGCTTACCAGCGCACGGTTGCAGGTGAGAATGTCGCCTGCCCGTGTCGCCTTGACATCGCCTTCCAGCGTGGCTATGCCATTTTTTACCAGCATGGTATTCGCTGTAATAACGATATCCGGCTTCGTATCAGGAATATGAAATGTATCACTTGCTGGTTCAAACGAGATCTCCGTTGCCAGCACGCTCAACGAGATGCACAAGAGAGTCGTCACCAGCAGAATTATCACATGCTTTTTCATACGCGCAGTATATCTTATCTCAAAGCTGATATCAATAGCACTTCTCGCCTCGCATTCATGTGCTCTTGCTCGTGCTCGCAGTGCCCAAATGTAATTGTCATTGTTCCCGTCTTTTCTTACGCTCGTGCTCGCACCTGGGCGCACCGTATCCTCGGGCGCCCTGGCACTAGCGCATCCTGCGCGTCGTAATCGTGCTCGGAAGCAGCTCAACATCCGGCAGGTTGTGTGGTCTTATCGCTCTGCAAATGATATGAAAATCTTATGGTAAAAATCGCTTTGTAGACCTTTGTTCGCGCTTGGTTTCGAGGGCACGGGACTGTGCCGGGCGGTAAATTGTGCTTGCGGATATTGCCGGGCTAATGGTATAAAGGGCACATCATTTTACATGCTAAACGCAGGAGGCCTGTCCCTCAATGAAGCCAATCCGAACCTTTATCGTGGTTCCCAGTCTGCCGGAGTCTCTGGCGCCTCTTAAAGAGCTCGCCTACAATCTCTGGTGGTGCTGGAATCCTGAAGCAATAGCGCTTTGGCGCCGCCTAGACCCGGTACAGTGGGAAACGACCTATCACAACCCAGTAAAGATGCTTGGTTCTATTTCGCAGGAGCGTCTCGAAGCAAAAGCCTACGATGAGGCTTTTCTTGCCAACCTTGCACGGGTTTACGAACATTTTAAAGCCTATATGAGCGAGAAACAGACCTGGTTCGCCAAGAACCATGGTTTTAACGACAAACCGGTTGTTGCTTATTATTCTGCTGAATTTGGCCTGACTGAAAGCGTCAGACTATATTCCGGCGGCCTCGGCATGCTGGCCGGCGACCATCTCAAGTCAGCTTCTGATCTCGGTATTCCGCTGGTTGGTATCGGCCTGCTTTACCGTGTTGGTTACTTCCAGCAGAGACTCAATGCTGGCGGTTATCAGCAGGAAGTTTACCCCGAAAACGATTTCCATAACATGCCGATTGATCCGGTAAAAGACAGTTCTGGTAAGCATCTGCGCATTACTGTTCAGTTGCCCGGTCGCTCTCTTTTCTGTCTGATCTGGAAATTGCAGATAGGCCGCGTGCCTCTCTATCTGCTCGACACCGACACGCCTGAAAATTCTTCCGGCGACCGCTGGATCACCCGCGAGCTGTATGGCGGCGACACCGAAACCCGCATTATGCAGGAAATCGTGCTCGGCATCGGCGGTCTGCGCGCCCTGCACGCTCTCGACCTGCACCCCTGCGTTTATCACATGAACGAAGGGCACTCGGCTTTCCTGGCTCTTGAACGCATTGCCGTCGCCATGGAACGCCACCAGATGACTTTCCGCGAAGCTCTTGAACTGACTCGCTCCGGCAACGTTTTCACCACGCACACTCCGGTTCCTGCTGGCATCGACGTGTTTTCGAAAGATCAGATGGATAAATATTTCTCACAGTATTATTCGAAGCTCGGCATCAGCTGGCAGGAATTTCTCGAACTGGGCTGGCAGAACAACACGCCGAAGGGCGATGGTTTTTCTATGGCAGTCTGCGCACTCAATCTATGCGGCGAAGCCAATGGCGTCAGCAAGTTGCACGGCATGGTATCGCGCAAGATGTGGGGCAATCTGTATCCTGAGGTTCCTTTCCAGGAAATTCCGATCAAATCGATTACTAACGGTGTACATACTCATTCTTACGTTTCTCAGGAAATGTCAGCCCTGTTTGATCGCTACCTTGGGCCGCGCTGGGTAATGAATCCCGGTGACCAGACGGTTTGGGAAAAGATCGATATGATCCCGATGGAAGAACTCTGGCGCACCCATGAGCGCCGCCGCGAGCGTCTTGTCGCTTTTGCCCGCAGTCGTCTTGAACAGCAGCTGCGCAAGCGTAACGCGCCGCCTTCCGAAATTGCTCAGGCTTCCGAAGTGCTTAATCCCGAAGCTCTTACTATCGGCTTTGCCCGCCGCTTTGCCACTTATAAGCGCGCAACGCTGCTGTTCAAAGACCGCGAGCGCCTGATTCGCATTCTGACCAACAAGGACAGGCCGATCCAGATCATCGTTGCCGGCAAGGCACATCCCAAGGATGAGCCCGGCAAAAATTACATCAAGGAAATCGTCAAGCAGAGCAATGATCCGATTCTGCACCGGCATATCGTTTTTATCGAAGACTACGATGTCGTCGTGGCACGCTATCTTGTGCAGGGTGTTGACGTCTGGCTCAATAACCCGCGCCGCCCACAGGAAGCCAGCGGCACCTCTGGCATGAAAGCAGCTGCAAACGGCGTTCTCAATCTTTCCATTCTCGATGGCTGGTGGGATGAAGCTTACGAGCCCGGTATCGGCTGGGCAATCGGCACCCGCGAAGAATACGAAGATGCCAATTATCAGGACGAAATTGAAGCCAACTCGCTGTATGAGCTTCTTGAAAAGGAAGTTGCGCCGACTTTCTACGATCTGTCGAGCGACCATCTGCCGCGGCGCTGGATCACCATGATGAAAGACTGTATGAAGAAGGTTAACCCCGTTTTCAACACCAATCGCATGGTTGCTGAGTATAACGATCGTTTCTATGTGCCTGCTGACAAGCGCTATCGCGCGGTTTCAGCAAACGACCGGCAGCGCGCCCGCGATCTTGCCGCCTGGCTCGATACGGTGCGCAGCAGTTGGAAAGATATCAGAATCGAGCATGTTGAAGCCAACGGCGCCAGTGAGCACCATGTTGGCGACCTGATCGAAGTAAAAGCCCGCGTTAATCTTGCTCATCTTAAGGCTTCAGATGTTCTCGTTCAGGTTTTCTACGGCCAGATGAAGAGCGAAGACGATGTTAAGCAGGGTGAGATTGCTGATCTCAAACTGGTTAAGCAGGAAGGCTCGATAGCCGAATTCAGGGGCGGCATCCCGCTCACTACCAGCGGAAAGCTCGGTCTGGCTGTGCGCCTGATGCCTTATCACGTCGACCTCGTTCACCCGCTGCTCACCGGCCACATCCTCTGGGCCACCAGCTGATCCTTTAACCGTTCATAAAAAAGCCCCCGGCGACACTGTTCACCGGGGGCTTTTTGTAGCTTATTTTATACATCCGCAGATTCCACAGATTACGCAGATGAGATCGAAAACCTTGCACTGAGCCACTAAGTCACAAATAACTTTTTACGCCAATTCCACATATTTCGTTCGCAAATACCTTCAGTATTATTATCTGCTTACTTTCGCAAAGCTCTTATCATCTTCGCAGTCTCAAACAAGGCCTGCTAGGGCCTGTTCAGCCCTCTTAAAAAATCTGCGGCAATTGGAGTAATCTGTGGATTTTATTCTTTAAAACTTGTATTCGTATTCGGCTGAGAACTGCCAGTAGCCGAAGCTGTCGTCTTTGAGTGTGTTGAAAAGATTTGGCAGCTGCCCGGGAGTGTCTTTCTGCAGGGTCATGCTCATCAGGCCCATTTCAGACATTTCGGTGCCGTATTGTGTGTAGCCGTCAATAAAGGCACCGCCGCCGACGCTGAGCTTCAGCCCTTTGAATGGCCGATAGCCGATTTTTCCGATAAAGGTTTTGCGCATTGCATAGGTATCTGCCTTCGAAAAGTTGAGTTCGCCCGACCAGGTCATGCGGTGCCAAACTGTGCCGGCGAGGCCGATACTGGCGCTTTTGGCGTCAAGTTTGTGGCGTCCCTGCTCGATAGTGCCGGCGCTGACAGTAGCTTTTACCATCATGTGCTGGTTTACCCAGTGGTTTACTTCGCCTCTGAATGCGTTCGAAGTCGCGTCGTTAAGGTAAACGGTCGCCAGTCCGCGTCGATAGGGCTCGGGAGTCAGTTCCTGGTTAACGTAGCCAACAGTTGCTGCCGTGCGCGAAAAATCGTTGCCATGGCAGGCCATACAAGTGTTGGCGCCGGGTTTCAGGTCTTTTGAACGATACACCTGAACGTCGATGCAGTCTTTTGTGTAATCGAAATCGAATCTGGTTGCCGAGCCGCGCAGCTCAACTCTGCTTTCGCTATGGGCGTAACGCACCAGTTTGCGTACTTCAGCGGTAAAAACATTGCGCCATTCGTTGGCCGTGCGGCCTTCAAAAGACTCTGGAACATGCAGCTGCAGACGATCGTGGCCCACAGAAACGCGTTGCCCGATATCTGCCTGCGCCGGCGAGCCTATTTCCCACATCTCAGCGGCATTTGCCGTGCTAAAACTAACCAACAGAACAATCAGCAGAAAATAAATTTTATTCAAGGTGCATGCCTCATCAGTAGATTCTATTTTCCGGCATGCTATCAGATACTGACAAATTTGTCACCACCCGCAATATATCCGCAGATTTCACTGATTTTCGCAGACGGAACTGAGGGGGGATTTCAGCGGTTAAAAGAAAGGGGTTCCAGCAAATCTGATATAAATCCGAAAGGTATATCATGCTCCCAAGCTGGTAACAAGTGAGAAATAATCAGTGAGTTTTTACATGAAAACTCTGTAAAATCTGCGAACATTCGCGCAGTTGGCGGTTTTGGCTGTTTGCCTTAATGCTCGCGGCTTATAATAGTTCTTTGGGTGCGCCATGATTTTCGCTTTCCGAATCCACAGATAAGTCGGGTGTCTCTCGAACTCCAACAAGAGTCAGTTCAGCATAATGACAAAAGATTTCTGGTGTGAAGAGCCTCAAGTGCTTTTTATGAGAGCCTCAAGACCTTCAACGTCTGCGAGATCCTTGAATCGGCCGGTGGCCTTTTTGTTGCGTATAAGGTCATCTATACAGGGTATCAGGATTTTTATTTCTGCTATTTCGACTTCGATTGCCCTGGCAATAGTTTCTTCAAAGTTCAGAGCGGAAACTCCGGTGATTATGTCTATTCTTCTTGGCGCCACACCGATTTGAAATATGATATCGTCATTTTGAAAGTCCTTTGCAGATATCTGGTGCAGAGGCGCGCCAAAGCGCTGTAGAGCTCTCCAGACTGCATTGGCATTATCTGGGGATGGCTTAACCCAGATGTCAATATCCATGGTTGCTCGCGGGTAACCGTGAGCCGCTAGAGCATAAGCGCCAACCAGAAGATACTTAACACCCTCGGCGTTTAAGCACTGTAACATCTCTTTGTAGTCGTTGTTCAACATTGTGGTTTGGGCTCAGCGAAGCCAGCTCTTCGGTAATTGGCCAGACCATGGCAATGCGACTGGCCGGGGTTCCGGGAACAAAGTCGTCGGCTGCGCTCTGATCTGATTTCTGCATGATTTTTACGGTCTGTTTATCCATGTCTCATTATAACATGATTTAGCATGGCTGTATTTATATGACCGAAAGTTGTTTCGCTACTCTGTTCCTGGGCTGATCAGTTTATACTTCTGTAGAAATTCGCCGGGAGTCATTATCGGTATTGTAAAATTTTTCTGCACTTCAGGGTTCAAGATATGTTTGCGGTCGAGTGATATAAGAATGTCGGCGCTACCCTTGATTGCCCCGGCCAGCACGTGAGTGTCTTTTCCATGAGTGACTTTTTGCCACGCTTCTTGTTCCTTGCTGCTCGGACAATCTACCAGATGCAGGGGGAGCGGTTCGAGTGATTTGAAAAACCACTGCCAGAGGGCATGGCCGAGTAGATCGACGATGTTCTTTTGCGCTTCTTTAAGGATTGTGGCAGTTGCGAACAGAAGAACTCTTCTTTGGGCAGCTACTGCCAGCAGGCGTGCGCTTCCACCAGTTGGCGAGTTGGCGGCGGTAACCAGGACACAGGCATCCAGAAACAGTCTGGGTTTTTCCTTCATAGCAGGTCGTCGCGGGTGAATTCGTCGAGCTGTTTTTTAGTATAACGCCTTAGTTGCTCATGTTTTTCGCTTTCCAGCAATTGTTCGTAAGCTTCGCCGAAAGAAACTTCGCTGACGCCTTTCTGTCGGGTTATTATCTGAATGGCTTTCATGAGAAGCTCCGACATGCTGATTCCTGTCGTTGCCGACAGAATTTTGAGTTCCCGGTGTGTGTCTTCAGAGAGCCGCAGAGTAAGAGTTTTCATGGTCGCCTCCAAAAATCAAAGTCTCTATAGTAAAGTATAGCATGATTACTAAAACATTCAATCATGCAAAAATTTCGATTTTTTTAAAATATACGTCTCATTAGTGAGTTTTATGTTCCGGCTTGCTACCAATCAGCTCGCAATTGGCGGTTTTGGCTGTTTGCCTTAATGCTCGCGGCTTATAATAGTTCTTTGGGCGCGCCATAATCGTCGGCCGCGCTCTGATCTGATTTCTGCATGATTTTTACGGTCTGTTTATCCATGGCCTTCCTAATTCAAGCAAGGCAACATTTTTTGTATTTTTTGCCACTTCCACAGGGACAGAGGTCGTTGCGGCCGGTTCCCGGATATTTTTCAACTGGTGCCAAAATGGATGACTGTGAAGCAATATGCTCGTCATCCTTAGAATTCCATTCGAGTTCATCGTCAGAGTTCTCGCAAAATGCAACTGCCTTTTTGCTGGAAGGCTGTGGCGAAAACATGGCCCAGTTTCTCAATTCCTGATGTATATCGCTTACTGGTTTGCGATGTTTGTCCTTTCTGTCGCGTGTTTCTCTTTTCTGATCCCTGTTATATTTTTGGAATGACTCAAGCCCCACCCACATGCCATCGATCAGATCTGCTTCAAAAAGTCTGCGAACATCTTCCTCCAGTTCGGGCGCATAAAAACTGCAACACTCGACGACAACGCCGCTCAGCAATTCGACATCTTCTGTTTTTGAGCACTCACTGAATATTTCGCGAGCACTTTCCAGTAGTTGTTTTCGTTCAATTTCCTCCTGAAAATAAAGATTCACAAGGCCTCCAAAAGCGTTCATGCGCGCATAGACGCTGAAATCAGGGTTTACAATGAAATTCATAACAACCCTGATATCTCCAGAGAAGGTCGACACGACGAATCGCCCGAGCTCATGCACGCAGTCACCCCAGATTTCTTCAGCAGCTTGACCGGAAAAAGCATTTATTATGAGCTGGAAAGATTCTATATCCCGCCACTGTGACAGCAGGTATACTGCGAACAGATGACCATTGTAGTCTTTGTGATCAAGTATATAATCAGGCTCTTCGACAACGCGCTGAAGAATTTTCCTCATTTGCATTAAATAGAGGTCTTTATTGGCAAGTATTTCGTTGATTGACTGCTCGGGATATGGTGTCCAAGCCCATTCAATACCTTCAACCGGTGATTTCTGTTCAGGGTTCATAATATTCGCCTTCTCAATTTCAGTCATGTATTGTAGTAAGTAATTCAACGATTCAGAAATGTTGCCAGATGTCTGAGAAGTCGATGACTTAACCCAGCTTAAACAGCATCAATCTTGAAGGTTGTAAAAGACTTCTTTTCACAAAGTTGTCGTCGAGTTTACAGCAAAATTGTCAGAGAATACAACTCAGTTTCTGTTGATTTTTAAAATTCACCTGCCGCCTGTCTGAAACTCCGGTTTAATAATAATTAAACCGCAGATTTCACTGATTTTCGCAGACGGAACTGAGGGGTGCAATTTCTCGATGACAACTAAATTTTCAGAGATATTATTCCTGGATCAATTTGTTCCATTTCTTCGGGTTTTGCTTGAGATGCATGAAGGCGAAAACGACAATTTCCTTGTCTTTGTGCCGATAAAGTATTGCATAGGGAAATCTATTCAACAGGCACCGCCTGTTGTATCTGAAAAATAATGCCAGGCATCGGGATAAGCAAAAATTCTTCTCAGGCATTCCTTGGCTTCAGCGGCAAGTTCGTAGCCAAGTCCCGGATATTGTTCGTTATAGTAGTCCATGGCCGCCGCTATTTCGTTTTCAGCACAGGAAAGAATGTTAATTTTCATCGCTTCGACAGTCTTTTGAAGACGTTTTCAGGGGAATCGGCTGTAATCTTTCCGGCGTCATAGGCGGCAACCCTGTCTTCTACTTCTCTTCTCCATTTCGCTTCGATTGCAGCGTTGTAAGTGGTCGAAAAACTGAAGAAAAGCTGATTCAGCAGCTCTGCCCGATCGATCGGATCGAGCTGCATGGCTTCTTTTAATATAGCTTCCAAGCCTGCTCCCATATTGTAATCCTTTATGCAAGGCTGAGTATATTATAGCAGCTGCCAGGTTCAAGTGGAATGGCCAAGTAAAAATGGACATTTTTTTAAGCAGCCATGCTTGTTTTGTTGATTGAGTGGAGTTCTGGTGGTGTTTCCCGGATAAAATCTATTTCTATTGAAATGTATAACGTTATTCGTTATAATTAGATTGACAAAAGTATTTTGCGCTGGAAAGTATAATGATTATATCCTTTCTCAACCAAGGCACAGAAAATATTTATGACCGAAAAGACAGCAAGGCAGCGCGCCAGATCTGCCCACAACAAATCTGGCGCATTGCGCAAAGAAAGCTTGATCAGCTGAATGCAGTGATTAAGCTCGAATCTTTAAGAATCCCTCCCGGTAACTTCCTGGAAACACTTAAAGGTAGCCGGAAGGGACAACACAGTATCAGAATAAACGACCAATATCGCATCTGTTTTGTCTGGGCAGGCGAAGGTGCTGCTAATGTGGAAATAGCAGATTATCACTGAAGAAAGGAAGTAAGAGACAATGATACGTATTCCAAAAAATGGGGCACCAACTCATCCTGGTGAAATGTTGCTTGAAGAATTTCTTAAACCTCTCAACATGACTCAGAGTGAACTGGCAAACAAGCTTGGGGTTTCATATCCTCGAATTAACGAATTAATTCACGGGAAGCGGGGTCTTACTCCAGATACGGCACTTCGACTCGAAAGGCTTCTCGGTATGGAAGCTCAGTTCTGGCTTAATCTCCAGTTGGTTTGGGATCTTTATCATGCAGCACATTCGCAGGCAGCCAGGGAGATAGAAAAGATAACCCGATTGCCAGCATTGGCACACACATGAAATCCAAAGCTCTATTACCGTAAAGTATTGAAGCCAGTCGTTCTATGGGGGATTTCAGCGGTTAAAAGAAAGGGTTGGCGTGGTTTTCAAGTCAGAGGATTTGCTCTGTAGCCCGATAATTAAGTAGGATGCCCCCCGATTTTAGTATGCTATAATTTCAGTGAGTGACATATCATTTAGCTGGAGCAGGAAAATGAGGCTGGCTGCTGTATTAAGAGTTCTGAGATCCTTGGAACCGACCATCAGAGAAAAATTTGGCGTGCAGAGGATCGGAGTCTTTGGTTCTGTGGCTCGAGATGTTGCTGATGAAGACAGTGATGTCGATCTTCTTGTCGAAATGCCGCCTGATCTTTACGCTATGGTTCATCTGAAGGAAATGCTGGAAGATGCCTTGCAGAGCCGTGTCGATTTAATACGTTATCGCAAGGATCTCAGCCCCTTTCTTAAAGCGCGGATAGATAGAGAGGCTGTAAATGTCTGATAACCCAATGATTGAGTGAGGTGTCTCCCGAACTGACCCAAAAATCGCCGCATTGGGCTGGCCAAAGGCGGTTCCTGGGAGATTGTCGAAGCAGAATAAGTAATGATTATGTTCCGAAACCAGTGCAAATGCGCAGCTTTAGCTTGACCGCATTTCAGGGAAAAGGCAATAATGGTTTCGGGTCTAACCAGATCTGGAGGCGCATGAATGCAGGAGCGTGTGAGATATCTTAACCCCTTTACCGATTTTGGCTTTAAAAAGCTGTTTGGTGAAGAATATAACAAAGATCTGCTGCTTGATTTTCTTAATCAGCTGCTCAAGGCCGAGCAGGGCAACATCAGAAATCTGACTTATCTTAAATGCGAACACCTCGGTCGTTCTGAAGAAGACCGTCGTGCCGTTTTCGATCTGTATTGCGAAAATGAGCGGGGCGAGAAGTTTATTGTAGAGATACAGAAAACGAAGCAGAAGTTTTTCAAAGATCGCACGCTTTATTATTCGACTTTTCCGATCAGCGAACAGGCGCAGGCCGGAGACTGGAACTTCGAGCTGAAAGCGGTGTACACCATCGCCATTCTTGACTTTGTCTTCGACGAAGACCTCATTGAGCCTGAAAAAATGCGCTATGACATAAAGTTATCAGATATTGCCACGCATAAAGTTTTTTACGACAAGTTGACCTTTATCTATCTTGAGATGCCCAAGTTCAACAAAACGGTTGATGAGCTGTCGAACCGGTTTGACAAGTGGTTATTCGTTCTCAAGAACCTCGAACGTCTGCATAATATCCCACCCAGATTTCAGGACCGCATTTTTAAAAAACTTTTCGCCGCTGCCGAAATCGCTAAGCTTACACCAGAAGAATCCCGGCGCTACGAAGACAGCCTCAAGGCCTATCGCGACATAAAAAATTCTCTTGATACCGCCCGTGAGGAAAAGCAGATCGAGATTGCTCTTAATATGCTGTCCGACGCGATGTCTATCGACAAAGTCTGCAAATATACTGGCTTAAGCTCAACCGAGGTCGAAGTCCTGGCTCGTAAGCAGAACAACAAAGTCTCTGAGCCTTATGATGAATATTCTGTAAAAAAGCCTCGCCGCACTGCTCGTAAGAACGTGAACTGACCAGCACACCCTTCTGCTTTGGAAGCATAGCGCGATCGGCCGGTTTTTATTCTGTAACCCAATGATTAGGTGAGGTATCCCTCGACCCAAATTTCCCAGTTCGGCTGGCAGTCAATACTTCTGAAAAATGTCAGAATGTGAGCCAGTCCTGGCAAACGTAAGCACATCACCTTCAATCTTGTAAACAAGCAACCAGTTTGGAGCTATATGGTATTCCTGGTATTTTTTCCAGATGCCCTGTAAAGGGTGATTCTGATAGCTTTTATCAAGAGCCTGTTCCTGTTCGAGCAGTTCCATTAAGTCGAGAAGCTTTTGCGGGTCTCTGCCCGCTTTGACCATGCGTTTGAAATCTTGTCTGAATGCTTTGGTGCTATGAACTTTCAGCATCGTCCATCATGCTGTCAAACATTTTTCTGGCACTTTTGAATTTTTCAACTCTGTCTTCGTCAATATCATTCATGGCTTCGAGGGTTATGGCATTTGGGATCTTCAATTCAAAGGGAATTCCTCTTTCCATTCTGACCCTGTTCAAAAAAATTGTAATCGCTTCAGAAGTCGAAATACCGATTTCCTGAAGTATTTTTTCAACTTCGGTTTTTAGATCCGGTTCTACCCTGGTTTGAATCAAAGCTGATTTCATATTTGCACCTCTATACTATAATTGTAATGCAAGGGTATTACAAAAGAAAGCAGAAATATCTGTCTGTCACCTTCTCATATCTGCGAACATTCGCGCAGTTGGCGGTTTTGGATGTTTGCTTTAATGCTCGCGGCTTATAATAGTTCTTTGAGCGCGCCATGATTTTCGCTTTCCGAATCCAAACAGATAAGTCGGGTGTCCCTCGAACCCCTCCTGTCAGCGACCTTGAAACGTTACAGCAACCATTGGCTGTCACAGCCACTGCTACCAGTCTCGCCGACTTTGCCACCCACCTGCCTCCTGCCTGAGCGCAAAGACAAACTGTGAACCATTTTAATCCCGGCGTTGTCAACTGCTTTTTCAGAGCCGGCCAAAGGCGGTTCCTGGGAGATTGTCGAAGTAAAATAGTAATGATTATGTTCCGAAACCAGTGCAAATGCGCAGCTTTAGCTTGACCGCATTTCAGGGAAAGGGCTATAATAGTTTCGCGTCTAACCAGATCTTGAGGCGCATGAATGCAGGAGCGTGTGCGATATCTTAACCCCTTTACCGATATTGGCTTCAAGTTGTTTATCGCTGCCGAAATCGCTAAGCTTACGCCAGAAGAATCCCGGCGCTACGAAGACAGCCTCAAGGCCTATCGTGACATAAAAAATTCTCTCGATACTGCTCGTGATGAAGGCCGCGAGGAAGGCGTTGCTGCTCAAAAGGCTTCATTAACTGCCATTCTTCAGTTGCGTTTCGGGCAGGTTTCAGCAAAGACAAGTTTTGCAATAGAGAGCATCAGCAATCTTGAATTTCTTAAAAACCTGGTTATCAAGGCCGCGCTGGCCGAAAGCAGCGAGTCATTTGAAACGTATCTCAATTCTCTGGTTAAACCAGCACCTGGGCTTAAACCTGACAACAAAGTTGCAGAGTCAACTGTCGCCTACATCCCTGCTCACAAACCCCGCACGAAAAAGCGCAAATAATGCCCTGGCGCAAAAAGCTGTTTCACCCGGTCTTCTCTGACAAAGTCGTGCAAAAGCTCTTCAACCATCTGCGCATGCGAAAACAACAGCTTGTAACTTTTTATCCTTGTCGCCCATAACAACAGTTCAACCGCGCCGCTGGCATACCGCAAACAAAAAGCGGTTCGCGATTATTCAACCTGGCTTTACACCCAACTCGAATAGATAAGTAAGGTGTCTCCCGAACCTACCAGCAGTTTTGTTGATTATGGGCCTTTGAGCCGCTCTGTAATTGGCGGCTGGCTCAGATACAGATTACGTGTCAGTTTTTCAGGCTACGAGTCTGGCGTTTGCTATCTCTTTTGGGCCAATGACTCTGAGTTGTGACTCTATAAGCGTTAAAACAGCCAATGTTTCGCCTGACAGTGTGGTGAATTCAACCTCATAACCTTTGCCGGCATGTTCAAGAACTACCGCGCCGATATCTCCTGCCAGCAGGCCATGCTCGGGCAAATCTACGGCCAGAGCAACTATATCCAGTTCTTTAATCATCTTTTCAGCTCCTTGAGAATAGGTAATGGATGTACGGTCACCAGCCTTGGCACCTGTTCGCCGTAATCAATGAACCATATCGCTCTTCCTAATGGGTTTCTACCGTCGGGACTGTTCAATTTCCCTTCAATAGAGTATTTTGTGCCAAATTCAGTTTTTTCAGTTCTGGTAACAGTGTTTTTCTGTGCATGCTCTTTAAGTGCGACCGCCAGGATCTGCCAGTTTTGCCCGGTAAAACCAACACTGTTGAAGAATTTCGCCTTGCTCCGGCCAACTATATGTTCATGATTGAGCAGATACAATCGGATTTTTTCTGGAGGAATCTCACAGATTTCACGGCCTGGCAGATACACTTTACTTCCCATCTTAGCAGCGGAGTTTTCAATAGAAGCTATGGAAATTATAATCCAGCGGCAATACTCTGTCAAACCAGATTCCGAATTGAATATCTCACGCCCCTTGAAGGCAAGTTTTGCTGCAAATCAAAAGCTTCGTTGATAATCTGCGTTTATTCGCACAATTGGCGGGGTTACGAGCCCTGAATAGATAAGTCGGGTGTCCCTCGAACCCACATTTTGCAATGATTTGCGCATGAGAAGGCCGGAAAGATCGCGCATTCAGAAAAATCTTAAAAATAACTTTCCCCAAAGTGTCTGGCGTTTTGATTAATTAGACGGAGCAGTTTCGACAGCTGTTTGTTGTCACTCTCCAAAGCCAGAATTTG
>MFYY01000169.1:0-3465 GCA_001787855.1 Candidatus Riflebacteria bacterium GWC2_50_8
CTGATATTCACCTTTAAAAAAGGCATTTTCCTGATAAAAGGTGCTGATAAGCTCTTTATAAGCCTGCTTGGTGAAGTCGACGTTGTCGCTTCCCCAGATATCGAGTGCTTCCCAGATTTCTTTAAAGCCGGGCATTTCGAAATTTTCGAGCAGCCGGCGATATTTTGACAGCTGAGTTTTCGGGTCGAGCAGCGGAAATGATGCGTGAAAGAACTTCGCCGGCACCAGGCCCTGAAAAGCAGCGGTCAGCTTCTCAACATCGAAACCTTCGGTAGCAGTCCATTGCGCCAGCAGTCCCGAGTCGCTGAGGTCAAGCGGTGCTGTCAGCAGAAACAGGCTGCTGAGATCTTTCTTCAGCTCAGGATGGGCAGCATACATGGTGGCCATCATGCCGCCTATGCATTGCCCGGTGAGCTGGATCTTGTCTTTTCCGGTGATTTTTTTGATCTGGCGAACGGCTCTTTTGACCCATTTGCTGACATAGTGATCAAAGCCACAATTGCCCATACCGGCATCGGGATCACCCCAATCTATGAGAAAAACGTCGAGCCCGGCGAGCTTCATCTGCTCGATAAGCGAGTGCCCGTGCAGCAGGTCAAGAATATAGTTGCGATTGATCAGCGAAGGAATAATTAAAACCGGGTTGTAGTCCGATTCAAACTCTGTGCCACAGCGATAAAGTGTCCAGCAGCCCTGGCGAAAAACCGGCGTTTTAGGCGTCGGTTCCATGCCAAGTCGGCGCCGGTCGGCCTCTGTATAGCGTTTCAATACTGAACGCGACACCATCTCACGATACGCTTCCGGCATTTCCGGCATTGTCGGCATTTCCTGCTTTTCTTTCACAGCTTACTGCTCCTGCCCTGCAAATTTAGGGGCCGTAAAACAATAACCTATGCAATTGTTATTGTTTTTTCGGCCCCTTATGGCCGCTCGCAAAAAGTAAATAACTAGGTCATTTCTTTACAAGGCCTTATCTGAGATTCTACGCGAAATTCACGTACTACTCATTCTATTTTTTATGCTTTTTTGCTTTGCCTTCATGTGCTTGTGCAGCAGCGGGTTCTGGCTTTTCGGCGGCGGGAGCTGCCTTGGCGGCCGGCTTTGCCTGCTGCGCATCAGCATAGTCTTCGAAGCGCTCACTCAGGTCGATCAGGCGTTCTTCGATGTCGGTAAGTTTCTGCATGATCTTGATGATTTCGGTGCGCGAGGGCAGGTTCATCGCGGCCATCTGCTCGTCGAGAGCCTTTGAATAAAAGGCTTTGCCGGTCATGGTCGCGGCAATCGACTTTGACATTTCGCTGATGAACTTTTCGTTATGAACGAGCTTTTCGAGGTGGTCGCCCATCATTTTTTCCCAGTTAGTTGCCCATTGCTTCATCATATCTTCGCCCATTGTAAACATTGTCAGTCTCCTTTTCAATTCGTAAGAAAATCTATAGCGCTCTGGCAGGCTTCTTTAGCGTTTCTGCCGGTAGTAATTCCGATATGGCCGGAGGGAATGGTGACTTTGCTGACTGGTGCCTGATCGGAGGCGGGCAGCTCGGTCGTCATCAGCGGTGCGATATGGTCTTTCCCCGCATTCAGAACGAGAGTTTTCGCGCGGCGGGCGGAAGGATCAACAGCCTGACCATCGGCGGTCATCAGAGTGCCCTTGGCCAGCAGGTTTTTCTTGTAGAGGTCGGTAATCAGTTCGTAATATGCTTTGCCCGGGAAGTCGACCGGATCAGCGATCCAGCGCTCCATGGCATTGTAAAGCTTCATGAAACTTTCGCTTTCGAACTTGTCATTAAACATTTTTGTTTTCTGATAGAGACCCATCGGTTGCACGAACTGAAACGAAGCTGCCAGCAGCCAGCCAGGCATTTTGTTCATACTAACAGAAAATTCTTCGATCGGAAAATATTCTGCATATTTAGCGAACACACCGGCGTCAGAAAAGTCGATCGGCGCGGTGAGCAGAACCAGGTGGTCAACGAGCTTCGGTTCGAGGCAGCTGAAAGCGTAAGCCATGGTGCCGCCAATGCAGTAGCCCAGCATGTCGACTTTTTCGACATCGTTCTGGCGGCAGATCTGGCGGACAGCGCGCTTGATCGAGCGGTGATAATAATGGCTCAGCGGCAGGTGGCCAACTTCTTCGCCAGGGTAGCCCCAGTCAATGAGATAGGTCGGGCGCTGCTGCGCAAATTGTTTGATAAAGCTGGTTTCTTCGGTGACATCGAGAATATACCAGCGGTTGATCAGCGATGGGATGATCAGCAGTGGGGTGCCTTCGACGCCTTCGGGGCTTATGAAGCGCAACAGTGAAACGTTGCCGGCGTTGTAAACTTCTTCGCGGGGGGTGACGCCGCGCGGGTAGGTGTCGAGCGTGCCCGCTGTCTTGCGCATGGCATGCTCGGTGATCGCGTCGAGGTGTTGAACCAGTGTATCCATGTTTCCAATCATTTGTTTTCGACCTTTCTTGAAGGTGTGCTCTTTAAGAATTTCGCACTAAGCCACGAAGGCACAAAGAACAACATCGATTTTTATCGCCAATCGCTGCCTGGTCTGTATTCAATACCCACAAATTCTTCTTTGTGGCTCAGTGTCTTTGTGCGAGGGTTCTGTGTGATGGTTTTTCGTGGTTTGTCAGTTTTGAGAATTTCGCACTAAGCCACGAAGACACAAAAAAACGTCGATTTTTATTGCCAGTAGCTGCCTGGTTCATATTCAACGTCCACAAATTTTCTTTGTGGCGCTGTGTCTTCGTGCGAGGTCTCTGTGCGAGGCTTTTGGTGTGCCCGGGCTGCCTTGCGGCAACCCGGGCGGTTTCGGCAGTAGTGCCGGTCAATATAGTGGCTTAGAGTTTTAAGCCGCCATCTACTCCAATAACCTGGCCGGTGATGTATGAGCTGTCGTCGCTGGCAAGGAAGAGATAGGCCTTGGCTATTTCTTCGGGCTGGCCGAGGCGCTGCATCGGGGTCTTTTCTTCGAGCATCTTGATAACCTTTTCAGGAACAGTCGCCAGCATGTCGGTCCAGGTGTAGCCAGGTGCTACGGCATTAACGCGCACACCCTTGCGGCCAAGTTCTTTGGCCCAGGTGGAAGTCATGCCGATAACACCGGCTTTGGCAGCCGCGTAGTTGGTCTGGCCAAAGTTGCCCTGCACGCCGACGATCGAGGAGGTGTTGACGATCGAGCCGCTGCCACTGGCAGTCATTTTGGCTGCTACAGCTTTGCTCATCAAAAAGACGCCTTTGAGATTAACTTTGATAACCCGGTCAAAAGCTTCTTCAGTCATTTTGGCAAGAGTCGCGTCGGCAGTGATGCCGGCGTTATTGACCAGACAATCGATCTTGCCGTGGGCAGAATGAATTTCTTCGATCGCCTTGTCGACTTCAGTGGCGTTAGAAACGTCGAGTTTCTTGCCGATGATCTTGCCTTTGGCGCCGTCAGCGAGTTTGACATCGGCGAGTCCGGCCAGAGCTT
>MFYY01000169.1:3520-20483 GCA_001787855.1 Candidatus Riflebacteria bacterium GWC2_50_8
GCCGCCGGTAATAAGTGCTACTTTGCCATTCATTCTGTTCATTTTGATCTCCTGTATGCTTGAGCCTTGCGGCTCCTGTGATTTTGGAAATATTAGTATGCTTAAAGTGTTGGCTCGAACCAGTTCTAAAGGGTATTCACGTAATCGCAGCCGCTGGCAAAGCCAGGCGAGATTTCGCACAGAGACACGAATGGGCAAAGAATACAAAAATCATTCCTTCGTGGCTTTGTGGCTTAGTGCGAGTATGTTCCTTTCTATGGGACTACCGGTTCATTTTTGCCAGGGAAAGTGCCCGGTAAAAATCTGGGGCTTGGTATCTGTTCGGTAAATTAAAGGGGCCGTCTCGGCGGGCTTGTCTGACCTGCGAGACAGCCCCTTTGCGAGCTGTTGTCAGTTACTTGCCAGCTTCTTTGGTCTTTGGGGTGAAGGACTTGACGGTCTCTTCATATACCTGCTGGTAGCGGGCATTGAACTTTTCGAGGTTTTCGCGATAGAGGTTCTTGAGTTCTTCGTTTGAGCTTACGCTGTTGGTCCACATTTCATGCATGAATTCGGCGTTGCGGTTCATGTGGTCAAAGAAGAGTTCCATGTTTTTCTTGGTGTAGCCACTGTTCTGATCCATGGTGGCGCGCCAGAATTTGTTCATTACCTGGAAGTTGTCTTTCATCATCTGAGTGTACTCGTTAGAAAATTCCATCCACTTATTCATTTTAAAAACTCCTTGGAAAATTTTTGATTTCAAACTTTTGTTTTAACTTGTTGCTGCGTTGCAATAATAGTATCGTCTATTTGCTGCAAAGTGTCAAGACTTTTTTAAAATATTTTTTATTTGGAAGTATTTTTCGCTGTTGATGAACGTTTCGCGATTTTGCGTTTGCGCAAAAGTTGTCGCTTCACGCGACCTTGCTTGTAATTGATTCTCTCACAAAGACACAGAGCCACAAGGAAAAGAAAAATGGCAATTCCGGTTTGTCAGCCTTAAACTCTCTTCTAATCTGTGAAAGTCGATGAAATAGGCGGTATTGCAAAATCTTCGAAAATCGGCGTAATCGGCGGATTCCTTCTCTTCTTTGTGTTTTGGCGGCTTAGTGTGAGCAGTTCTTCGCGCGATGGCGATTTCTTGTTTGCGCTGCAATAAATCAGCCAGGTTTTGCTGATGCAGCAAAACCTGGCTGATATTGATTACCATTCGTTATAACGGTATTTCCCGTCGAGTGACGGCCGCCGGTTTGGCGAAACCAGTATGTTCCCGGCAGTATAAGGGCTGGGGCGCGTCTGTCCGGTGCCTGCTTGTTCAAGTTGCACGCCGTCGAACCACACCGACTTCGAAGCAACCGAATTTTCTGTTGTATTCTGCAATACGATGTAGGTGTTCGATGCAACGGTGACATCAGGTCCCCAAAAGCTGAAATATACGCGATGCCAGGTCTTTGGCGTCGGGCCAGGTGTTCTGTTGCTCATGACAACGCCGCTATCGGTAGTGCCAGAGGCGGTCAGGCCACCGTTGCTGTCGATCTGTATGCCCCGCCAGATCTCAACGTCAGCGGCATCTTTTTCGATCAGATAAATCGCTGCAGAAGCGGCAGACTCAAGACTGACCCAGGCCGACATGATCCAGGTGGCTCCCGCTGGAGTCCATGTCAGCGTCGCAACTTCCTGATACACGCTGCCCGAGGCCAGTTCTGGCCCGACGGAACCGCCTGTAACCTCTACGGTCAGGGATAGCATTGCCGGAGGAATAAACGACATGGTCGTATCATAGAGCCCTTCGATAGTGCCCGTATAGATTCCAGGCTTCTGCCCGGCAGGAATCGGACCAACTTTGAGCACCGCAGTTCCGCTGGTGCCAGTCGCCAATGCTGATGGCAGTGGGCCTGAGAATGTGATGTCTGTTATTGTTTCAGAGCCGCCATCGGTAATGGTTAATGGGCCGATATCCCACGTGATATCGCTTAGTGCGACATTGCCGGAATTCAGATAATCAATGTTGAAATCACCAGAACTGGAACCACCGGCAATTATTCCGAGATCCTGAGTGTCTGGTATGAATGTCAGCTTTGGCACAGCATTAACTGTCACTTTCAGCAAAAAGGTAGCCGAAGCCTCAAAGGTGCCAATCTCGCCTTCCCCGCTATCGTCTTCGAATACAGTCAGTAAAGCTTCATAATTACCCGCCAGCTGCCCCATCGGCACTGTCAGGCTGGCAATCCCCGCTTTGCTGCCATTGGATGAAATTGTGAATGGCCCTGCCGGATTAAAGCTGTATGTGGTAGCGGCCATGGTGGCAACGCCACTGCCCAGTTCGAGTTTATAAAATTTCACGCTGGAAAGCGGAATAGAGGTCTCGTTTATTACTGTGTAAGCAAGTGAGTTGTTGGCAAGAGGATCAAGACCCCCCATATCAAGCGTTGTTGGCGCGATTGATAACTCTTTTTTGCCAACAGTCAGTTGAAGAGTAAAAGTCGCGTATTCTTCTGTGGCGCTGTCGTGAATGCCGTCGCCTGGTGAACCCTTGTCTATGTATATCTTCTGTGTGCCTTCATAAGGGCCAGATGTTTGATTGGTCGGAATCGTAACACTGGCTATCGCTGTTACCGATTCGCTGATCAGCAAATTATTCGAGATATCTGGGGAAGGCAGTATCTCAACCTGAGTTATCGCCGGGGGGCCAGGAGACACTGAATTCAGCTGTCCGACGACCGCTTTTATTACTTCTGCTCCGCCTGTTATATCAACGTTGCCGACATTGGTTATCAGAAAGTTTTGTGCCACGGTCTGACCAGGCGGTATAAAGTTCAGATTGAGTGGGCTGGGCGTAATAGTGAGAACCCGCTTCGGCAGAACGTTGACCACAATGTCAACTGTATCAGCTGGCTCAGCACCGTTCTGTGCGTCGCTGTTATCTGAGTCGTCCCAAACCTGAATGGTGCCGGTATAAGTGCCAACATTCTGTCCTGCAGGAACCAGCACTGACCATTTGCCATATTTAGTCTGACCAGGGTTGATGTAGTCAAAAAGCTCCGGGTTAAAACTTACTGCTGAGGCGGGAATAAAATAGACCCCGCCAGCCTCGTTGAGTGGAGTTATTGCTGCTGATTTTGGTGTAGCGAGAACAAGAGTGCCTTCATTTTTGACAGAGTAGTTTATTTCTGCGGTCTGCTGTGATGGCAAACCTGTAACTGTCAGTGGCCCTGCTTCCAGAATGGTAATGATTTTGCTGCCAACCTGACAACTGACGGCAAAACTGCTCTGTGGTTCAGTGGCATTGCGTCCGAGTGGCGCCTGCATGTCATTGAACAGCCAGTTTGCATTTTCTCCGGTATAGAGACCTGGAGGCAATGTTAAGTCGATTGTAATACTGGCGGCCGCATAGTAGAGTTCGCCGGCCGGTATGGTGAAAAATGTTTCGGGGTAAATCGCGTAGCTGGCAATGGGTATTTCGTTACCTGCCGAGAGCATTCTGTATTTTTCCCATGCGAGCAGGTCGAGATTGACATTGCCAATGTTGCGGCATAGCAGATTCACTGTTTTGGTTTCACCCTGAGTAACGCCGCCAAAATCAAGTGTCGAATCTATTACCTGTAATGCATAATACTCAACTGCGTTGAGTCTCAAAAGAAAGCTGCGTTGTGGTTCGTTGGCAAGGCCAGACCAGAGCCCGTCACCATCTTCGTCATCGAAGAAATATTGCTCTCCTTCAAATATACCCAGAGATGTGCCGGCAGGCACATAAATCGACAAAGTACCGATCATTGTGGCTCCAACATCAAGTGAGCCTGTGGGAATCTCAAACAGGATATTTTCGAAAGGAATAATACTGGTACTGCTGCTTTGCCCAAGGTCTCTCGGGTCGGCGGTAAGCCGAGTGAGCGGCAGAAGACCGGTGTTGGTAATTTCGACCGGAAAATAACCAAGTGTATAGGTTGGTGTGGCATTGCCGAGATCATAGGGGTCGGTAGCAAATGCAAAATCTTTGGCTCCAACAGAAAATTTGATTTGAAAAGTATCTGAGGCATAGATGCCGGTGAGATCCTCGATAGTCCATGTTGCTATATAGCTTCCTGCTGCTTCAGCGCCGAGCCAGGCCGAAACTTCGGCGGTCAATACGGCATCATCGGTTGCCAGCCCCCCCGCGTTGGTGGGTGTGACTGTAATTGTTGAATCGCTGAAGTTAGCTGACAGCTGACTGAATACAAGATTTTCAAGTGCGAGGTTGCCGATATTTGATACGGTAAAAGTGAGGGTTGCGGTTTGACTGTTTGCCGGCCAACCGCCCAGATCAACAGGATCATTGTTTACCATGATAACTTTGCAGTCGCTGGCGACAAGTGTGACAGTGAATTCCTGGTAAGGCTCTCCAATGCTTCGCACGCTGTCACCGGTAAGGTCGTCATATACCGCCATCAGTGCAGAATAGGTGCCAGGCGGCTGGTTAAACGGCAGAGTGATGGTGAATGATCCAGCCTGATTGCCGCCTGCGGCTACCGAGAAGCCAGACAAAGGACTGAAGCTGAAATATGAATAAGGAATGCTGTATCCTGCTGAAGATATTGGATAAGATTTTTGCCATACTACAGAGGTGAGAGCCACATTTCCTGTATTACTAAGTGTAAAATTGCTGCTGTAGGTTGAGCCACAAACCAGCGTTCCCACATTCAGAGGGTCGGGGGTAAAATCAAGATCGCGACGAATAATTGGTATGCCATTGGAAGTGGCTGAACTGCTTACACTGCGAACGGTAGCAGCATACGTGGTGTTAAAGTCTACGCCTGTTGCCGTTGCAATCAATGCAAAGGTGCCGGCAACATCAGTCTCCAAGGTTGTCTGGAACACCCAGGTAAAAGTTGCCGGATAACCGTAAGATACCGATACAGAAGCTGGATCTGGTCCGGAGACCAGACTGGCGTTGCCGCTAAAACCTGTTGCCAGAATCGGAATACTGGGCGTTACCGGATATATGGTTGAGCTGCTTGCAACAGTGTTGCTCAAAGACATAGTAACCGTAATGTCTTCGCCAAGCTCAACGCCTGCGTCTGGAGTGATTTGAAGTGTTGAGCTTAAAGTTCCTTGAGCCTGAACCTGAAAAAATTGCTGACCAAGTACTGACCCTTGTTGCGCACCCCCATTGTTCACTACCCAGATTTCAGCACGCCATTTGGTTAAAGTAGCGGCAGCGAGCAGGTCGTATTGGCAGGAAACCGCGCCCAGACCTGCAACTATAACGCCTGATTGACTTATCAGTGTGCCGCCTACTTCTGCATCATAAAAAAAGATGCTGTATTTAGTGCCATCAGTGGCACCGGTGAATTCTACAAAGATTGTTTGTCCTTGATTGAATGAATACTGTTCTGGCGAAAAATTTGAATTAGCTGCGCATTTGCCGGCAAATGCGTTGATTGTCCAGGCACCGGCAGTTCCGCCAGAAATAGAATAAGTAGCTGTCGGATCATTGGTTTCATATCCGGTAAACGAACCGGTAATAGAAACAGCCCCAGTAGGTGAATTGGCTGCGATTGCAACTGTGAATACAATGACTATATCGGAATTGCCGGGCAATAATGCCGGCATGGCACTTGGTGACGCGATTACCTGGCTGTGGTCGCCGCCAACAAAAACCAGTGTTGCTGTGTCGATCGCTACGGTAGCCTCTCCCTGATTTCTGACCAGCATTGAGACGCTCAGGCCTTGTTGGTTTCTATATACATTGGTATAGCCTTCGGTAATAGAGACAACGCTGAGCACTGGTTTGCTTTGAATCATACACATGTTGCTCTGTGTGGTAGTTGAAAGCAGTGTTGAGTCGTTGGCGTCATATCCGGAGGCACCGCCGTCAAAAGTGAACGACCCGATAGTATCAGCCTGAAATTGCCAGGAAAAATAGCCCTGACTCGTTCCTGCAACGTTTTGAACTATCGGGGTCGGGCCACTCAGCTCGGTGCCGGTGCCGCTGTTTCCCACGGCAGGGGTGAGAGCTGCCGGCGTAACATCGTTGATAGCTGCTCCGCCAGAGTTTATTGCCGTCATTGTCGCGTTGAAAACTTGATTAACGGTAACTGTTGGCGGCAAATCTATTGTTACCGCCAGAGATGCAGGTGTAACAACGTAAAAATTGGTCTCAGCGAGCGCGATCGTGCTGATGACACGGGTGGCTATGACCCGGTATGTACCAGTTGCAGATAATGCTGTGAGCTGTAGCTCATCCGTCATTTTACCGGTAGAATCTGTTGTTTTGGGTGGATCCATGATTCTGGCAACGCTGCCGTCAGGGTAATACCATCTGAAGCGGTATTCCTCAAGTGGAATCAGATTTTCGGCGCGCGCATACACTATGCCATCTGCCTGGTTAAAACTTGTAGACGGAATAGTATAGCTTGGGTAAGTCGGCGGACCTTTAAAGGTTTTCATCAATCCGGCTATAACTGTCCATTGGCCTGGTAATGCGGCACCATCGTAGTTGGCTGAATTGATCAACAGGTTCACATCACGAAAGGTAATATTGGCATCTATTATGCAGGTGCCGGTTGCCGAAGTTGGCGAGACGTCAAGGTTGAGAGTGACTGATGCGGTTTGTCCAGCATAAACAGTAACTGGCATTGGATCAACCAGAACGATATTTAAATAACTGCCATTACTGAAAAGAAGTTCAACAGATTCCCAGTAGGCCGCTGCGTTTTTGGCGCCATCGTTAAGCACCTCGACAGTTACGGGTACCAGCTTCTGGTCAAGATATACCGTACTGGGTACTGTGATTGTCTGAACGACCAGATTGGCTGGTGCCCTGATCAGCCAATCGTGGGTGTCGAGCGCTGCTGGCGCCGAAAGAGTGACTTCTGGCACGACTAACAGGCTGACTCCGGTGGCAACAGCATCTAAGGTATCTGTTTCAGGATTGCTTCCTTCAAGAACATCAACGGAAAAAGTCAGAATTTTACTTTCGCCTGAAGCCAGAGAGATTGGCAGCGGAGTTAACAGGGTTTTATTATACAGTCCGGCTGCGGGGTTGTTCAGTAGTTCGACTGAATCAAGGCGTGCCGTAGAGTAACCTGTATTGGTGACCGTAACATAGACTGGTATGCCATTTTGTCCGATCGTAACCGTTGTGGGTGTTGCAGAAACCGAATTGATAACTATTTTTGCCCTTTTAAACAATGCTACAGGTGATTTGGGTGATTCTTCTCCGCCGCCGAAATCGGTGACTGCGTAATAAACAGTATCTGAAGCTGGCGGAGAGTTGTCTGTATAATTAGATGTCGTGGAAGTGGCTATATGAGCGCCCCATGCGTCTGATTCAGAAGTTCGCCGATAAATTCTGTATTCGGTTAGGGCGACCGTGCCGGTACTGTTCTCCCAGTCAAGGGCACACGCTCCGGCTGTTGTTTCAGATGCCACAAGGCCAGATGGGCTGAGATTGCATTTAATATTATCAACTCTGGCTGAAGCCCATCTAAATTTTCCGCAGCCGAGTGTCCAGTGAAAACGCATGCGATACCGGTAACCACCTGGGATTGTCACTGTGTATGCTGCAAGTTGTGCCCAGGTGAGGCGATTCAGATTGGCGTAAACAGAGACCTGTCGATTGAGAAAGGTGTCAAGAATAGTGGTTGGAGCATCGTCGCGTCGAATTGTTCCGATCAGGTTTATTACCCATGCATCGGCAACGTCGTCAGCGTTTTCAAAGTAAGAAACGCTTATTGATGCAATTGAATCATAGGTTTTTGCCGTATTTGGAAATTTTTGTTCAATAAGACCGTCGGCATAGTATAGCGGGTCTGACCCACCACCACCGGGACTGTCGAAATCCCCTAAAAAATTGCCGCCGTTGATGAGAAAATTGTCCAGCGCATAGGTTCTGTCTACCAGATTGTCTACGAGCCATGGCGGGTTGGTTATCGCCGAGCTGAAATTGCCGTTGCTGATCTGTTCAAGCGCGATGACTGGCGCAATGGCAGCCAGAAGCATAAAAACAGCAAACAGAAAAAAATGGGTGCCTGTTCTCATATTTCTCAACATAAGCAATCTCCTAACCTGAACTCTTAACCTAAGACGGGAGCCTGATAATCTCTTTTAACAAAAGCCAGAGCTGCCATAATGCCAGAGCGGCAATAAGCAACGCTATGGTTATTTTACGGATTGTTCCTATGTAATCAGCTTTTGGCGGAGTGTGCCCAAGCCGTTTGAGGCTCTGCTGATCGCTGGTGGCAAGATAAAATTCGATGAGGGTGTTGCGAACCTCTTTATCGTGTGGGTTGCGGGCGAGAAAGACCTCGAGAAGCCATAGCGTGTCGGGGTCTGGCTCTTTGCGAAAATTGTTGAGAAGGTCATGCCGTGCCGCCGTTTTTAAATCATCGAATTTCTGGTTGAGCTGTTTTTGTGTCGGCCAAACCGGCTCCTGGATACCTGGGTGTAACTTTTGTGCCTGTTTTATGAGCACCTGCGCCTTTGCGGGCTCATTCCGCTCCTGTGCCTGTCGGGCTTTTCGCAGCAAAAACAGAGCCTGCTGCCGTGAATCCTGTGCTTCAGCTGCAACAAACCCCAGAAGTATCAGGCCCATACTGATACTGAATATCTTTGTAAATTTTTTTTTCACCCTGCCTAATTCTAACAAAAATGCTGGTATTGTTCTACAGAATTGTACAGAGCTTTTGTCGAAGCGGTTTGCCGGGGTGTGAAGACTGCAAAAATCTTAATTCATCAGCATATCATCACAGATATTGTAAGCTCTGCAACTCACTGTTCAAAATATCTTTTGTCCCCCTGCAATGTTCTTGTGCGGTTCGGTGAGATCAGTGTCGAACCGCGACTAAAAGCCGTTGGTCTGGTCTGGTTTGGAAACATGGCCTTCTCAAGCTGAACCCCGTCAAACCATACTGATTTTGATGCCAGATCATTTTCTGTGGTGTTCTGTAACACAAGAAAAGCATTTGAAGCCGTGTTGTTCTGATAGTCAAAGCTGAAATAGACGCGATACCAGGTCAGACTGTCGGATTTGACCGTTGTCGCAACACCGCCGCCGGTTATTCCTGTTGAATCAGCCAGTTCGCTTACATTGCCGTTGGTGTCGATCTCAATTCCGCGTCTTGTATCGGGGTTGATTCCATCTCTGGTGTAGAGAAAAACTGCTGCAGAGGCAATTGGGTCCATGGCAACCCATACTGAAACAATCCACGACATGGTCGGTTCTGCTGCGGTTGCCAGAGTGTCCGTGGCAATTTCCTGGTAAACGCTGCCCGAAGCCAGATCGGGAACAATGTAACTCTGTTTTACTTTACATTGGAGTGTTATGTCGCTGCCATGCGTCGGGTATAATGCATAATAAGCAGCATCCCGCAGAACCTGTAGTCCGGAATAGTTGCCAGGTGAGCGTTCAGAGGAAGGCGCGATTGAAACCGTGCCTTCGCCTGTATCGCCAGGAGTTAGCGTTACCGGGTTCAGGGCTGAAAAAATGATTTCGTCAGGAGGTATGGCATCGCCGGCCCCCGGGATCAGGACCATGTCTGCTTCTAGCCATGTCAGCGCCAGATCGACATTTCCGATGTTTTCGTATGAGATGGTGAAATCAGCAGAAGTCGAGGCCGTTTCTATTTCTCCCAGATCAAGAGGAGACAGGGTATACATGACAATTTTGGGGTAAGTGTTTACTGTAACGCTGAGCTGGAAAGTTTTTGAAGCTTCTCCGTTATCGTAGGCCAGATTAAGGTTCTGGTCGTCATACACGGTCTGTGTTGCAATATAAACCCCGGGGGGGAAGTGAATCGGGATGGTCATGCTGGCGGTAATGTTTTTTACTCCGCTTGTGCTGAGGCTGAAACCGCTCGGTGAGAACGAAAACATCGATGTGTCGACAGTGTTGGCCTCGGCCGATACCAGCGTGTTCTTTATCCAGCGAATACTGTCCAGAGGAATCGTAGCGCTTTCATTGGTGACGGTAAAGCTCTTGGAGAGAACGGCCGGTGGATTTGTGGCACCCATATCAACGGGGTTGGTTACCCCGATTTTTTTATCGCCGACTGTGATCTGTAGCGTGAACGTGGCTGTTTTACCATCGAAAGTAATTATCTGGTCACCCTTATAGGTTCCTTTTACCTGACCAGGCGGGATGTTTATGGTGACAGTGCTTATGTCATAAGAATCTTCAAGCGGGTCAAATGGCAGATTGCTGGTTATGGCAGTGAAGCTGATATCCCCTGCTGCAATCTCGGCTCCGCCGGAAATAAGAGTAAGTTTGACCGGGGTTATCGTAGTTGTGCTTATCGTCATGTTTCCCGTGTTCTGTAACACACAACTTCCTTGTACCGAGAATCCCGGAGGGGTAACCGGTGGTTCTACCGGAGATGGGGTTACTGCCAGGGATTTGTCGCCCAAAACTCGCAAGGAAACATTTACGGTATCGGTAGCTTCATCATCATCTGGCGAACTGTCGAGATCTTCGTCGTTCCACGCGATTATACTGCCAGAATAAGTGCCAACCGGTGTTCGGGCAGGGATCTGTACACTCCACTGGCCGGTTCTGCTTACGCCCTTATTGATATTGCCAAAGATTTGCGGATCAAAAACCGCAGCCGCCGCAAGGACAGTATTAGCGCCATCAACCATATCCGTTTTTGCCATAATCATTGGGAGAGGAAGCGGCAATGCTCCAGTATTTTTAAGGGTCAGAGTTGCAACTGACGATAGTGCATTTGGCGTGCCGGTCGCAATTATTGGACCTGCTTCAAGAATGTCTATCGCCATGGTGCCGATCTGGCATTTGACTGCAAAAGAATCTTGAGCATCTGCATTTAGCAGTGTAGCCGGTGTTATTCCTGCGTAGTTCCCACCTTTCTGGTCGGCGGCAATAGTAATGGTTATGGTGGCGTTTACCACCTGGCCACAAAAGGCTGGTATCGGTGCAATCGGTGTAAAATCATAAGCCGACGCCAGTATGATAAAGCCGAAAGCCGGTTCGGCCAAGTCGACCTTTGTCCATTGTAGTCCTGCCAAATCGGTGCTGCCAATGTTGCGGAACTGGAATCCAACATCCTTGATGTCACCTGGCAACATGCCGGTAACATCAAGAGTCGAAGTCAATACGTCTATTGCGTTCAGTACGTTTACACTGACTTCTACTGGCAGTGTGCATGCATATTCGATTGCGTTTCCGTCTGGAGTCCCATCCTCGTCTTCATCATCATAGATTGTGATGCTTCCCGTGTAACTACCGGCAAGAGATCCCGGAGGCAGGAATATGGAAATGGTCGCCAGGCTTGTTGTTCCTGAAGGGATCGGGCCGTCCGGCAGTTCAAGAACCAGTTTGTCTGCTGATATTATATAAGCGGGATTATCAGCATGAACAAGTCCGCCAACCACCGCTGCGGGTTTGATTATGGCCAGATCTCCGGGGGCAACATTGTTATTAATCGTAATAACAATGTTTTCGATGGCGGAGTTTGGATCTCCGGCTCCCAGTGCTAGCGGATCAGGAGTGACTTCAAAATATTTGGCGCCAACCCTGAACTGAATTTGAAAAGTTGCGCTTGCCTCACCGTTATCTACCAGATTATCGAAGTTTCGGTCATCCCAGACTGTCCAGGTGGCGATGTATGTCCCAGGATTTTCATCAACTCCGACAAGTACGTAAACTTCTGCATCATCAACTACTCCGACTGAAATTGAACCGATTGTGCCCGGGTTGAAGGTAAAAGTCGAAGAACTCGTCTGTGATTCAAGCGACTTGAAAGTTACGTTATCGAGGGCCAGATTTCCTGCGCTGAAAACAGAGATGGTTTTTGGACTTGTCTGGTCTCCAGGCGCGCAGCCGCCCAGATCTATTTTTGCCGGCCCGGCTGTGAGTATGCGACACTCACTCGCTATAAGGGTCACGATAAAGTCGTCATAAGGTTCTCCGGTTTGTCTTTGTGTGTCATAGTTCAAGTCATCGTAAATTCTCATAATACTCTGATAGGTGCCTGAAGCCTGATTATACGGGAGCGTGAGGGTGAACGAGGCATTTGTGCTGCCAGGAGCATTTAAAGAAAAACCTGTCGGTGGGCTGAAGGAAAAGTTCTCCAGAGGAACAGTATAGTTCAGGGCGTTTTTCGGTCGGATCTCTTCCCATTGGATGCTGGTCATAGTTGCATTTCCCGTATTGGTGACCGTTATCCCGGTGAGAGTCTTTGTTTGTCCCGGCAATATCAGCCCGAGATCAAGTGTCTCCGGTTCGAGATCGATGCTTCTCGCATAAATACGTATTGCATTGGAAATCGCGCTATCTGTGGCATACATTTTGTCCGTCGGGTCAGAGTTTCTTGTGTTGTAGTCGATACCGCTGGCGCTGGCAATCATCTGGAAACTGTCAAATGCCGAATATTCTGTGGTCTTGTAAACCCAGGTAAAGGTAGCGGGATACCCCGGCTGAACAGTAGCTGAGGCTGGGGTGGGCCCGCTGATCCAGGTGGCTGCCGCACCAGTCGTTCCGTCCAGCTTTAATGGCAAGGTTGCTGTTGCCGATATAATTTTGGAGTTTCCGACCGGCTCATTGGCAAGAGACATTGTGATGGTAATATTCTGACCAAGGTCTATCTCGGCAGGAGTTATTGTCAGGCTGGCATTGAGCACGCCCGGAGTTTCGACCCAGAAATTCTGGAAGCAGAGAGGTGCGCCTACTGCGTATTGTGATGCTCCGGTACCGTCTTCATCGTAGACAACCACGCACCACTTTGTGATGGTGGCATTTGTTGGAATCAGCCAGTCTACGCTTACGTTTCCAGATGCCCCAAGAGTTAAGCTTCTTTGCTCGCCATCTCCAGGTCTGATTGCTGGATTGGGAGGTGTTTCGGTATCGTAAAACATTATTGATACTTGGCCGTCTGGGTCCGGATATGGTATCCCGTTGAATCTTACATACAGCCTTTGCCCCTGATTGAAATTATACTGCTGCGGCACAAAGCTTACATTGGCGCTGAGCTCGCCATAGGGTGTGTCATCAATTGTCCAGGAACCGATTTGGCCGCCATGCTCTATACCGTAGGTATAGTTCGGTGCATACACTTCATGTGCAGCAAAAGAGCCCGTGATTTCTACTGCGCCGGTTGCAGAATTCTGGTCGACCGCCACGTCAAAGACTATCGATGAAACTGAATTGCCGGATAACAGGAACGGCATTACCGGAGGCGATGCGTATACCTGCGTGTGCGTGCCGTTATTGAAAGTCAGGGATGCAGCGTCTACGTATACCGCAGCATCGCCGGAATTACTGATGTTCATACTGACAATCAAGTTTGCCTGGCCCGGAGCGACGACAGCATAGCTCTCGTAAACGCCGGTAACGCTCAGATTGGGTGCTGTCTGAATGATGCAGGTATTGCTTGTCTGCGTTGCTGTTTCAAGTGAACTGTAATCGTTGGCGTCGTCTGCAAATCCCTGGGCCTCAATGGCAAATGTGCCGGTATCGGTGGCTAAAAACTCCCAGCAGAATGTTCCGCTGGCGTTTCCAGCAATAATACTGCTTGCCGGGGATGGCCCGGAATTCAGATCAGCATCGCCACTATTTGTGCCAAGCTTGTAAAGGGTTCCGGGATAAGCCGGGTCAACTGCAGCCCCACCAGTATTTGTCATGGTCATGGTTGCGATAAACGTGCGGCCGAGAACTGCGTAATCAGGTAGATCAAGCTCAATTGAAATGGAAGCCGGCGCGACAACCCAGAAATAGGCCTCGGCCAGCGGGCTTGTGCTGAGCGGTTTGGTGGCAATGACACGCCATTTTCCGACAGGTGAAATTACGGTTAATTGATACTCATAGGTTCTTACTCCCAGAGCATCTGTAGATAATGGTGGGCTGGTGTGGACTTCGGTGCCGGCCGGATTGTAAAATCTGAACTGATAACTGGTAAGCGGGTCGAGATTGCTGACCTTGGCGTAGACCGTTGTGTCGCCCTGGTTATAGGAGCTGGTTTCGACCAGGTAGGAAGAACTCTGGAAGGTTCGCATACGTCCTGCCAGAACGACCCAAGAGGTGAAAGGCGAGTCGTCCCAGTTTGTCCATAATGGCATCAGCAGGTTCACATCCTGATATCTGATGCGGCTTTCGATTTCACTGGTACCGGTTGCGGCGGTTGGTTTTACATCAACCAGATAACGTATAACTGCTGTATTGTTTGCGCTGATCTGAACGGGAAGGGTGTCAGAAGCATGTTGCCGCAGATTCGTGAAATCAGTGGCAATGGGAGAAAATGTGATTTCAGAAGATAACCAGTCGCCGGCGGCATTTTCGCCGCCGTCATTAAAAACGGTAACATAAATGGTGACACCTTCTTCACCGCGATAGACGCGTTCCGGAACAGTGATGTCGATGACTTCAAGCGTTGCCGGAGCGCGGAGTGTCCAGGGTTGCTTGAAATCATCTCCTGGAGGGATTGCTGATAAAGAATGGTCACCGATGTCGGAGGTGCCTGTGGCCATGGCGCTGATGGTCTCCATGCCTGGTGCAGAAAAATCAGAATCGATCTGCACCTGAAAGGTCAGGGTCGTGCTTGCAAGCCCTGCCAGATGAACAGGCAGAGTTGGCGTGGCAATTATGTATGCGGCAGAAGCCGGCCCTTCAAAATCAAGTGCCAGTTCATCAATGGTCAAGCCGCTGTAGCCTGAATTGCGCAGATGAACGTAAACAAATGCAACCTGGCCGATAGTTACCGTATCGTGTGAAGACGTAATCTCATCGATAACCAGTCGGGCCGGCTTAAAAACAGTCTCTGGTGATTTGGGAGACTCGTAGTTTGTGGTCGCTTCAACGTCAGAAACGCAGTAATAAATATTTTCGGCAAACGGTGGCGATGGGTCTGCCCAGTCTGAAACAGTGCTGGTGCCAATCTGTACCCATGCTGCCGCCGGGTCGGTTCGGCGGTAGATCCTGTAACAGTCAGCAGCTGCAAGTCCATTGCACCCTGGGCCTGCCTGGCTATCATACCAGTCGAGCAAAATTGCGGTATCCGATGCGGCTGTCGACAGGCCGCTTGGACTCATGTGCATGTAAACATCACTGACCCAGCAATTGACGGTCTTATTGTTAGATTTGTTTCTGATATTCCAGTAGATTCTGAACAGACAGCTGTCGGCATCCAGGGCATTCAGAGAGCCGGTCCATGTGGCGGCTTCGAAGGGAACGAAATCGGGATCGGTTCCGGAGAGATTGAGGGTGTAGAACTGTCCCCAAATGGTTGTTTCGTTGCTGGCGTCTATTATGGTGCCTGCCATCGCCAGGCCCCAATCCTGTGAATCAATGTCTACCTCGCTGGAGTATTGCACGAGAATATTGGTTGCAGAGGCTTTTGCTTCTTCTGGAAACGGTAACTGGATATAGCCGTCAGCTTTATCTGTTGCAGGCCTGCCTGGGCCAACAGTATACCCTCCCGACCAGGAGTTGCCGGAAATGTGCGCAACGCCGGTATCGACCAGAAAAGGTGTGAGAGTGGCACCATCAACTGGAGTAAGGTTGTTCCAGTTGGCACTAAAGGTTGGATACTGCAGCTGCTGCAGCGCCTGAACCGGCATGGCCCAGTTGATCAGAAACAGGGCCGCTAAAAGCAGGGAACTCAGGTAAGAGACCTTAAAAGGCTTCATGTTGACGAACACCATATTTACTCCCGTCACAGATCGAGAATTTGAAGCAGGTCATCTTCCTGCATGGGACAGTTTAAGATGCTTTTAAATCACGTATCAGAGCATAGGCCGGCCAGATCAGGGCGGCAGCCAGCAGAATTACGAACAGCCATTTTAATAGGCTGTACAACAGTGCGTGGTTTTCGTTTTCAGCTGAAGCTTCGACGCGGTCCAGGACCCGTATTGCGCCGGCTTCGATTGCCTCTGTTATAAGAAATTCTCGGGCCTCATGATCCTCGGGGTTATTTCTGACGTATTCTTCGAGGCGAATCAGGTTCATGTTGCCCGGGTTGTTACGGATTTTTTCCATTAACTGTTGTCCTGAACTTTGCTGCGGGTTTTGAGGTGTCGGAGTCGCTGCTTTTTTAAGCCAGGCCGGCGCCGGCAATCCCGGATCTACCAGACGTGTCTGAAACAACAGAGATTTCACTCCCGCGGCGTCACCACGGTTGTGTGCCTGCTGAGCTTGTCGAAGCAGAGAATTAATCATGGCAGATTCTCTGTCGCTGAGACGTTTTGCTGGTTGCGAAACTGCTGTAACCCTGCTATTGGGCGGTGCCGCAAAACAGGTGTCTACAAATATTATACAGACAATACTCAGCATGAGCAGGATAGATAAGCTCATCCTGCCCCCATGCAAATCTTTGGCCCTCATGATTTGGGAGGTTGTAAAGCTATTACCCACAATGCCCTGCCGTCAGAATTGTTTTTGTATTACTCTATTTTTATTATACAGAATGTCTGATGCTTTTAAAGAATTATTTATTTTAGTCAGGCGACAGGCTGTATGGGTAATGTATACAAAAATCCCGGAACAACCTTTTCAGATGAGCAGATCCACGGGAAATGGCATATACGCAAAAGCAGCATCTGAAGCCGTAATGGGCTCGGGTGCTGCTTTTAGCGCAGATTCTGCTTTTGATTCAGATAAAGTGTTTGCGGCCTTTGAACATGTAGATCAGTATGCCGACCGGTCCGGTCAGCAGGGTTAAAAGAGCCCATCCGGCTCGATGCTTTTCGCAGCGGTTGTCCTGGGCGATAAAGCCTACGGCAACTGTCTGAAACATGAACGCAAAGATTATATATCCGGCCAGAAGGGTTGGAAAGAATCCCATGGTTGTTCTCCTTGATTATTATCTGCCGAAAAGGCTTTTAATGCCATTGCCAATGCCCTTGGCAATCGAAGATGAAGCGTTACCGACCTGATTGACCAGCCAGCCGCCGGCCTGTAATACCGATCCGCCGGCTACGGCCGCGCCGCCCAGAATGGTGTTGCCAACGCCGCCCTGGTTCATGCGATCTTTACCCCAGCCGCTGAGCATGCCGCCGA
>MFYY01000170.1:0-579 GCA_001787855.1 Candidatus Riflebacteria bacterium GWC2_50_8
TGGAGCTGATCCTCCTCTTGCCCGAATCTCATGGATGCGCCAACCGTCAAGCGTCTGATCATTCCATGTTTCATAATACCAATCCCAAATATTATTCATAAATTTCCATTTCCTTAAAGCAAAATGCAAATGGTTACCGCAATCTCCACACCCAGTATTTCCCGACATTCCGATAACTTGTCCTTGAATAATTTGGTCGTTCACACTGACTAATCGAGAGGCTAAATGCACATATTCTGTTTCCCAAGCATTATTATGTCTTATTCGGATATAATTCCCATATCCTCCAGTAGGCTTAAACTCAGAGGCTACAACGACACCTCCTGTTGAAGCTAAGACCTCAAAGCCATTGACTCCACCTCCAAAATCAAGACCGTAAGTATTGTTATACGTAGTCTCACTACAATAAGTAAGGCCAGGAGGACCGTGTAAACCAGTTGTCCAGGATTTGACTTGTCCTGTTTCCCAAGGAGATTTCAGCGCAGGAAAAGAATCGTCCGCATATACCCTAATTGGCGTAGGCAAAAAAGACAACAGAGATATCGAGACGATTGTGATAATAAAGGTCGCTTTGTGAGA
>MFYY01000170.1:847-4011 GCA_001787855.1 Candidatus Riflebacteria bacterium GWC2_50_8
ATCCGGGTGCGCATGCGGCGTATAAAGTAGTGATGCAGTGGCCGGGTTTCGGCCTTGCGTTGTTCCCAGGCCTGGGTTGCCAGTTCCTGCACGGCGATTCTGATCTGATGTGCCGAAGTATCAGAAGGCAAAAGCTCTCCGAAGGTTACCGTGATCGGGTATGGGTAGGTTTCGGGCAGCTTGGTGAGAAAACGCCCGCCCGAGCGGCTGTAAATGCTGCCCCAGACACGATCGAGGTTGACCGGTATGATCGGCGCTGTGCGGCCGCGCACAATCTTTTCCAAACCGCGTCGAAACGGCAGCATCACACCAGTTCGCGTGACCTGACCTTCGGCAAAAATGCAGACAAGGTCGCCGGCATCAAGAAAATTACCGGCATCGCGCAGAGCGCGCAGAATGACCTTTAGCCCGCCGGTTGCCGAGACCGGTATCGCGTGCATGGCCTTCATGAAAGGGTGCAACAGCCGATGATTGTAATATATCTCGTCGACAATAAAGCGCACCTGACGGTCGGTGCTGGCCATGACCAGAAAACCGTCGATGAAAGACACGTGGTTTGGCACCAGCAGCGCCCCGCCTTCGACCGGGATCTTATCGCCGCCGACAATGGTGAGGCGGTAAAAGGTGTGGGTGACGATGACGAAAATCAGCCTGATCAGGAAGTCTGGCAGCAGGTAGATCGCCCAGAGCATGCCGGCAGTGGTAATTACCGAGGCAAAGATAAGTATGCCGAGTGGCGAAAGGCCGGCCAGCGCGAGACCGCCGGCGCCGAGCGAGCCCAGCATGATTGCAGCAAAGATAAATACGTTGGCCAGCGCGATGACGCCGCCACGCCGTTCGGCAGGCGATCGCCACTGCAGAATCGCGTTGAGCGGAACAACAATCAGACCGCTCGACATGCCGAGAGCGACCATAATCGCAAGTGTGGCATAATAGCCGGGCGCGAGCAGACCAAACAGCAAAGTCAGCGTGCCGACACCAATGGCACCGAGCGGAATAAGACCGTATTCTACGAGCCGACCTGACATTCTACCAGCCCAGACGCTGCCCAGACCAACTCCCAGACCGTAAAATGCCAGCGGCAGACCACTCATGGTGTCTGAGTTCGGCATTCCAACGGTCAAAGTCTTGGCATAAACCAGAATATCCTGGCCAAGAAGACTGGCTATCGCCCAGAAAAGCCCGGAACCAAGCACGGCAAGCCAGATTACGCGGTCGCTGACGATGGTCTGAAAAGAGCCCTTTATCGTATCGGCGAAACCGCCTTCACTACGGGCTGCCGGCACTTTTGCCACGCCAAACGAGGCAAATAGACCAACCACGGCAAAGCCGGCAAGTATCATACCCGCCAGCCAGGTGTCAGCTCCGACTATATCGAGAAAAAGCCCGCCAGAAGCGGTGCCGGCAATGATTGCCACAAAGGTCCACATTTCCAGCGAACCATTGCCTTTTGACAGCTTCTCATGCGGAAGGATTTCTGCCAGAATTCCATATTTTGCAGGACTGAAAAACGCAGACTGAGCTCCCATAAGAGCCAGCACCAGAAGCGGCGGCAGATAATCCGGATACGCCAGACTGAAAGCGGCCATCAGCATGAGAACAACTTCGAACGCCTTCATGTAGACAATAACACTGGTTTTGCTGACACGGTCGGCAATCACGCCGGCGGGCAAAGAGAACAACATAAGAGGCAGAGTAAAGACAACAAACGTCAGGGTGGTCTGCATCTGAGAAATGCTGTCGATATCGGCGTTTTCTGCCTGCATGGTTCCAGTGGCAGCTTTAATCGCCAGAAACGCCACCATCATTTTCAGGGCATTGTCATTAAAAGCGCCGAAAAACTGCGAAATCAGCAGTTGCCTGAACGACCGCAACATCGAGTTTTCGTGCATTTTCTTCAGGGTTTCCTCAGGACAATCCATGCTAATAGCTCACTCTCTGTCAGTTTCTGTATATCACTGCAAAATTTTAACACAATACATCTGTCGAATTACCGTAAATTATTCGCTGAAAAGTCAGGCTTGATATCCGGGTCGAAGGTCAACAGGGCGTTATCTGCACGAAGAACCGTGCCGAATCGCGTTTCTAGCAGTTCTGGCCTGATCTTGCGGGCAAGCCCGGCATCTGCAGTATCAGCAAGCTCATCAATCACATAAAAAACAGGCTTGTCGCCACCAGACGACTCAAAAAGCAATTCGGGCTCGCTATCTTCGTTGGCGGAGTGATCGTATACCGCCTTAAGCCAGTCTTTATCGTAATCCGCAGCAAATGCGAAAAATTCGACTCTCTCGACATCGCACCAGCGACCGGCACGGTCAACCAGATCGCCAGTAAGCAGGCGGTAACCTTTGTTGCCATGTCTGACCCGATAAACCGGAACAGGAATCACAAGGTCTTTATCGTCGAGGTGCAGTCGGTACATCACCTGATTGTAGTCTGTTCGCAGGCTCTTGCGCTCTTTGGCAGTAAAGAACGCGGTATATGTGCCTTCGAAATAGATCACACGGCCATCTTTGCTGTCAAACCACGGGTGATGCACCGGATTATAAAAATTGTATGTATCGTGTTCGACGATCTTGCGAGCATAGAGCCATGGCCCGGCAAAGGTATCTGCTTCGCTGTACCAGATTTCGCCAGTGTGTCCCTGCGCAATCATAATCCAGCGATCACGAAACCTGTTGTAGCTTATCGAGCCGGTAAAATCAGCCAGACGTAGGCCACTGCCCAGCTCAATCAGACTCAGCCAGATTTCATCTTCTTTTATCTTGCCGTCCCGCAGTAACTGCCTTTGCACCGGCGCGTTATAAGGAAGAGTTGCCTGCCGCCACCTCAGCACAGGTCGGTTGTTGGCATCGCGTTCGATCAGATAGCGACGGCCATCGATCAGACATGCTTCAGCGGTTGCACTCGCCGGGTCGACTTCTTCGAGACAGCTGAAATATTCGTATTTTTCGGGCGTTGTAAAAGCGCTCAGATTGCGTTCAACTCTCTCCCACGGCTGCAGACAATAACCGTTGACCTGGTGGTATTTTACCGCTGTGGCTCGCGCCGACTTGTGATGTCGAGAGGATTCTACCCGCCTGACCGGCGTGAAGATTCCCTGTATCTCGTCGAAAACGGCATAACCAGTTTCAACAGCTTCTTCTAAGGTTTTGTGCACAACA
>MFYY01000170.1:4022-6044 GCA_001787855.1 Candidatus Riflebacteria bacterium GWC2_50_8
TATCCACACAAAGCCTGGTTCCGGCAAAGGCAAAATACGTCTGGCAAATCCTGTTTCATCAGTAAAAAATTTGAGAGGCAGCTGGCCGTCTGGCACATCAGGCTGCTGCAGATCAATTTCTGCTCCAGAGCCGCTCAAATTAAGGTTGCCTGGGCCAAGAGTATCGCCATAGAAGCTCAAAAGCCTGTTCTGCCAGACAACCGGAACAGCTGAATCCAGCCCGACAACATTGCCGGCCAGTTCAATAGTCTGGCTTGATACATCTATTCCGGCAAGAATACTGTCTCGATAGCGGCCACTGCCAGTTATTCGATACCGTCTTTCAGCGACAGCGGTACGCTCAAGCTTAAACGTGCAACTGTTGCCTGGCTCAATCAGAACGGTCAGCGAACGTTCGCCAAAAAAATCGAGCTGGGGAATCTGGTAACCGTGACCCTTAACCAGAAAACGCACGGTCTTGCCATGCAGGTCAGGCTCAATAATTGCGATATTGCCGAGATTATCGCTCTGATAAGTCAGTGCGTTAAACGCTTCCAGTTCAACCAGCGGGATACCACGACCATCTGCAGCATCAACCATTCTGATCAGAAAAACATGGTCGGGGACCGGTTTGTCGGCAGCCTGTGCAAGCACTGCTGAAACGAGAAAAAGTGCCGCGCCAAGCAGCATTCGACGCGACGACCGTAAAAAGCTTCGCTGAGACAACATCGGTTTTCCCCTGCAGAAGTATTTTGCTAAATATATCACTTATTCGCAGCAGAAAAACCTTGTTTTTTGCACCGCGCTCCTGAGCACAGCTTTGATACAGTCTCTAAAAATGCGGCAGGGCCGGGACAACATGCTGATAAAGCTGTTGCCCGGCCCTGCCGGAAAACCCTGCCTGTTCTATGAAGTCGGGCGCATCTTGGGATAGCGGGCCTCGTAGTCACGCAACATTTCTGCAGCCACGCCAGAGAGGCAGATCAGCGCAATCAGGTTTGGAAATGCCATCAGACCGTTGGCGATGTCTGAAAGGTTCCAGATCAGTTCGAGAGGTACAGCAGCTCCAATCGGAACAAGCAGAACATAAACCAGCCGGTAGGTAAACACCGCCCGTTTGGCGCGCACTGGATTGGATTCGAACATATAGCGCACCGAACGATCGCCGTAATAGCTCCAGCCAATAATGGTCGAAAAAGTAAAAAAGAACAGGCCGAAACTGACAACATGATGGCCCCATGGCACATTGTGCCTGAAAGCTGCTGCCGTAAGCTCAGCGCCTTTCAATCCTGCAAACAATGGCGCCTCAGCCGCGTTGAAATAGCCGCTGGTAATTATAACCAGGGCTGTCATCGAGCAGATAATGATCGTATCGATAAAGGGTTCGAGCAAAGCAACCATGCCTTCACGCACAGGCTCGGAAGTTTTGGCGGCAGCATGCGCGATTGGCGCCGAACCAAGACCAGCTTCGTTCGAAAACAGACCGCGCGCAATTCCCCAGCGCATTGCCTGGGCAACACTGAATCCAAGCACACCGCCGGCCGCTTCCTTAAAGCCAAACGCCGAGCCGAAAATCAATTTGAATGCTGGAATCAGGTTCTCGCGCTGGACAAATAGAATGTAGAGTGATGCGGCCACGTAGCCAAAGGCCATAATTGGCACAACTTTGTCAGCAAAGCTGGCTATGCGCTTGATACCGCCAAGAATAACGATTCCGACAATTATCGCGACGACCACGCCGATCCCGAATCTGACCACGTCGAACCCTTCTTTGACCGGCGCGGCAGCCAGTCCGTATTCGGTCAGGTAAGAATGAATTGGTGCGGCAACAGAGTTCGCCTGCACCATGTTACCAATCCCGAACGATGCAATAAAGGCAAAAATAGCGAAAAGCATGCCAAGCTTCGGCATTTTTAGGCCATCGCGCAGATAATACATCGGGCCGCCGGCAACTTCGCCATCTGCATCAACTGTGCGATATTTCAACGCCAGCAGACAACAGGTAAATTTTGTACACATACCGATAAAAGCGCTGACCCACAT
>MFYY01000171.1:0-6059 GCA_001787855.1 Candidatus Riflebacteria bacterium GWC2_50_8
TGACGCAACCAGGCCTTGGCTTCGCTGTGTCCGGCAACATCTTCGAGAGTTCTTGTCGATTCGACGAACACTATGCGTCCACTCGCCGATTTTTCGATCATTTCCTTCTTTACTTCACGCAGGTAATCCATGGTGATGCGCCGATTGTTCTTGATTGCACGCTCGATCAGGTTTTGCACATCAATGCACGACAGTCCTTCCAGCTTTTGCGCCAGTGACTCGCGGTCGACGTCACAGATGCTCGAAAAATCAGATATCGCTGCTGTGACCGATTGAACGAAATTCAACACCTGTTCGGCGTCAGGCAGTTCGATCTGAATCTTCGCCGAGCGCGGGTTTTCAACGAGCTGACGATTCAGGTCGTTGAGATTCTCGGCAATCAGGCAGGTGGTTACGTAAGCGTTGTTAATATTAGGGTCTGAGGCCCAGTCGAAGACGCGAATCAGCGTTTCGACAGACTCCGCGCTGGTATAGGCGATTTCGGCGCGCGGCAGCAGATACTGGGTGTATTCGACAATGACCGCCACCCGCATCGGGTTCGATTTGGTCTTGCCGTCTTTGTCAAAGCTGGTGCGGGTCAGGCCGTGTCTGATAAAACGGTCGATAAGTGCCAAAGCCTTTTTCGGGTCTTTGGGAAGGGCGTTGCCGACTTCGAGAGTCGCTTCGCCGCCAGCTGAAGCGCCAGTATAGGCGGTGCGATGAAAGCTGTCGAATGCCTTGAGAAAATTGAAAAATAGCTCGCCACCCTTGGTCGTTCTTATGCCATGCCCGCGGTCGTAACAGATAACCACTTCAAATGGCGCGAACATCACATTGGTCAGAAAATCTTTTAAAGAAAGGCTGTGCAGCTTGTTGTCACTCTCTGCTTTATAAGAAACCCAGTCGTCGATGTTTCCATATAATACGAACTGGCTTATAGAGCCGCTCTTAAAGATTTCGGCCATTTCGCTGGCCCATCCGGGATAATTTGCCATGGCTGCTTTTTCCTTTTATTCTGATTCGCGATTCGATGGCGGCGGCACAACGGGTTCGCTGTCCATTTCAAGGTCCAGATTGTCTATTGGCGGCCCGCTTAGTTTGCGCAAAAAGTCTGAATTATTGTTGATCCAGTCCTGAGTTTCTCCGAGCGTGTTGTTAATGCGGTCGATGTTCGAAGTCAGGCCTTCAGGACTGCTGTCGAGAGCGATTCCCTCACGTACCAGGTGTAGCTGGTTCTCAATGCGCTGCAGTTCCATTTCGACCAACATCTCGTTCTCTTTGGCGTAACTCAGGTTGTCGAGGCGCTTGCGGTGAATCTCGATATTGCCGCGCAGGGATTTTTCGATGGCCGGACTGATATCTGGCGTCTGCATCTGCTTTTCGAGCTTTTTAATCTCGCTGCTGATATCGCTGGCTTTGGTGCGTTGCAGGCTTTCTTCGATCAGCTGCTTTGTTTTGAGCAGTTTTAGAAAAATCGAAGGCAGCTGGTTGAGCGTCTGCTGACGGCTTTGATTCATGAAACCGGCTTCTTCATCAACATTCCAGCGCATCAGCTTGTTGATTTCAGACAGATTTGCGTTAAGACGCTTGAGTCGCGAATGATTCTCGGGCGTGAGGCTGGCAATCAGCTCATTCATTTTTTGTGAGCGCGATTCTTTTACTTCGTTGAGCTGCTTGGCCACCACATAATTCTGAAAGCGCGGGTTGGTTGAGAGAAACCACAGGTAGACAAATTCGAGCGCCATGCCTAGAAACCAGAAGCCTGGATTGCTGAATCCGAGAATAAAAATGCCGAGAATAAACAGCTTGTTAGTGGGAATCTCGCCCATGCCCTTGATGTGAAGACCGGCGTTGAATGCTTCGGCAAGGTAGTCTGAAAAACCGGGTTTGATCTTTGGCTTCATATCAGGCGGTTCCACCAATCCTTATGAATTCGTCAGTGATCTGTTTAAGGAAGTTATTAAATTTCTGACTCTCCTGAACTTCAAGCGGAGACATGCCCTCGTGCTTGCCAATGTCGTCAGCATAGATCGGAATCTGGCTTACCAGTCTACCCGGATTGGCCTTGAACATGAAAATGCGGTCGCTCAGATAAACAGCTTCGGCGATCGAGTGAGTTACTATGAACACCGTTGCCTCCACTTCGTGCCAGAGGTTGGTAATCAGCTGCTGCATTTCGATGCGGGTGGGCTCGTCGAGCGCCGAAAACGGTTCGTCCATCAGTATTATTCGAGGTTTGAGCACCAGTGTTCTGGCGATGGCAACACGTTGCTGCTGGCCCCCTGAAAGCTGATAGGGGAACTTGTCTTCGTGTCCTCTCATACCTACCTTTATAAGCATTTCGCGCGCCAGCTTCTCCATCACGGCATGAGAATAACCAAGGCTTTCGCTATTGAGATCAAGACCGAACATGACGTTCTGCAAAACGGTAAGGTGCGGAAACGAGCTGTATTTCTGAAAAATCATGCCACGATCACGACCTGGCCCGGTTACCCGCTTGTTGCGAACAAGCACTTCTCCGGCGGTAGGTCCGCCAACTTCCTGAAAACCCTGTATCAGGTTGAGCACGGTTGATTTGCCGCATCCTGACGGCCCGACCAGCGCAATAAATTCGCCAACATCTGGAAGATCTTCGATTTCAAAGTTAATGTTCTGCAGGGCCACGAATTCGTTTGGCGTGCCAGGGTTAAAAACCTTATGAACGTTGCGGAAGCTGACGATTGGCGCATACTTGTTTTTGACGCCGGTGGACGCTGCAGCGTTGGCCAGTTCGGCAACCCTGGCCCCTTCAGAAATCACGCTGTCTCTTTGGTCTTCTTCTCCTGAGTCGAGCGGGATATCCAGTTCACTTAAGTTCCGATCTGTTTTCGGTGAGAGGTTTACAGCAGGCTGGTCTTGCCCGGCCATTTCGTGTGTCACTGGTTGCGGAGTGCGAATCTGAACCGGGTCGTTCTGATCGTCGGTTTCGTGCGGCACGGGTTGTGCCCTGACGCTGCTTTGTGCTGTCGGGAAGGGGAATTGCTGATCTGTTTCATGTGATTCTGGTCTGGCGACAACCTTGTTGGTGTCGACAGGCTGGGCATGAGACTCGGCGTTTGCCTGTTTCGGGTTTTCGGCCTTGTTGAGCGATTCTGGCGTATCGGTAGTGGCCGGCAGATTTTTATGAACAGGTGTTTTCGTGATTTGAGGCCTGGCTACCGGGTCATCAAAGCGGTAAAAAAGCCCGGCAATCTTGCGAAAGAACAGCTGTAATTTTGACGGCTGGCTCATCGTTCCTGCCTCCGGTACGGGAAGAGTTCGCGATCAACCATGTCCCAGATCTTGTCGGTAATAAAAGCGAGAACAACAATGGCAATAAGCACAAGGTAGATGTCTTCGCGTGGGCCACGCCGCTGACTGGTTAAAATCAGGGTGCCGACGCCGAAACTGCCCATATCGACCATTTCGGCGAGAATGATGTAGCCCCAGCCAACTCCGAATCCGATGCGCATCGCATCAAACATGTTGGGCAGCGCTATTGGCAATAATATACGGTTTAGCACGTCGTATTTGCGCGCACCAAGAGTATAGCCAGTCTGCAGATAGACATTATCAACTTCTTCAAGTGCCTTAACAAAAAGAGGCAGCAGATAGATGGTGAAACCCAGTGCCAGAAACATTATTTTCTGCTGTTCGGTCGTGCCAAACAGTATCATGGTAAGTGGCACCAGTGCAGGAATTGGCAGGTATCCGCCAAAAAGCATAAGTGGCGAAAAAAGAGATTTGAGCTTGCTGAAGGTACCCATCAGCAGTGCCATCGGAAACGCTACGAGAAAGGCAACGAGAAACCCTGCGCCAACACGCATGAAGCTGTAGAGCATGTTCAGAGGCAGGTTGCGCTGTGACCAGAGGGCTGGCAGAGAACCAAAAACTTCGCCAGGACTGGGGATGATAACCGGAGGAAATTTGCGGGATTCAACTATTTCATAGCGATAGGTTATTTTGATCAGCTTTGCTGCTGCACGGTCAGCCGTTGCTGGCAAAGAAGAATCTACTGGCGCGACCTCTGCTGCCGGTGGCGTTGCCTTCGGCTGTTCGGGCGAATTAGGTAGTGGCTGAGTACTTTCGCTGGTTTGCGGTATCTCGGCATCAGGCTTGGGAATAGCGCCAGAACCCTCGGGTTCTTTGCCGGACACGGCAGTTTCAGGTGCTTTCGGCTTGTCTGGTTGCAGATCAACCATGTCGGGTTTGATCTTGTCTCGCATTATCAACCTGCCGGGCGGCAAGGTTATGCGAACTGATTTTTCATAAATTCTGGCAGGGATATTGGTAAGTGGAAAACGTTCACCGCCCTTGTCGAGCCAGGTTACCTGGCGACCGATTTCGTCTTCGCCGTAAGTGAGAGTGCTGTCTGGCACGGTAAAACGAACGCGATCCTTGAACCAGGTGCCTTCGGGCGGAGCAACCTGTTCCCAGTTCTCGAAGACGCCGTCTGGGAGCGTTATATTCTGCGATTCGCCAGTAGTTGTGTAGATCCAGATGAGGAAAATTACGAGTATTGGAATCGTCCCCAGAATAATCTGGTCGGCCAGCTTGACCGGGGTTCTGATACCGAAAAAGTTCTCATGGATACTGAGTTTCATTATTCTTTCCTGAATTGTGGCCGGCAGACCGAGATCTGCCGGCCAAAGTTGCTACTTAGAGGGTGTCAGTTACTTTCGGGTGGGAATACTGATACTTCGACGCGGCGGTTCAGGGCCTGATTCAGCGGGTTGCTCGGATCGGCGGGGCTATCCCAGCCAGCGCCTTCGACGACGAATTTCGACGGGTCGAATTTGTATTTGTCGACGAGCGCCCGTTTAACCGCTTCGGCACGACCAAGGCTGAGGTCTTTTACGATCTTTTCTGGGATCTTGCCTTTCATTGAACTGTCGGTATGGCCAATAATCGCAACTACTGCGCGGTCATAGGCACCTGACAGTCTGGCTACTCTTTCCATAGTGGCTTCAATGTTGGGATCGTAAAGAGTGTTCTGTATCGGCACGCCACCCAGGTCATGCGCCGGTTCATAGATGTTGGCTGAGTTCGGGTAGAAATTGATGCGTACCGTCTGGGTAATGATCGGCGCTTCGGCGTTAACCTTATTGAAAGTTGTCGGCACGAATTTGCTGACGTAAGCATCTTTGTGGTGCTTGAACAGGCCAGATTTTTCAAGTTCCTGGAGCATGGAGAAGTCCATGACCTGATTGAACGGCATTTCTTCTTTAATCAGCCCGGCCTGCTGGTAAATATAGGTGATATTTTTCCAGGTGCGTTCAAAGTTGGTTGGGTTGTTGGAGTTGAGGAAGAAGTCACGGTTCTCGGCAAAGTTGGTTGAATGTGCGTCAGCTTCCATGCTTTTGACGTCTTCGATCTTCATGCCATAACCGTCGGCCATCCATTGAAAGGCCTGACCTTTGAAAGTGGCGTCGTTGAGAAGGTCCATACCTTCAAAGATACCTGCAACAAGGCCTTTTACTATTTCTGGCTTGTCGCGGGCGAAGTCGGCGCGGACTGCCCATACGTCAGCGATGAGCTTGTTGGCGTCAGCTGTAGTAGTGAGAATCTTGGTGCCGGCTACTTTTTCGGGGATATTATAGATGTCTGGAGCCCAGCTTACGCAGGCGTCGATGCTGGGGTCAGCGACAAAAGCCGCTGCGGCTTCAAAAGCGGTTGAAGTGTATTTGTGGGTTACTTCATTGAGGCCGATGCCGGCGTTGATCAGCAGGTTGCTGACAAAATACTGCGAGGGGCTGTTCTGGGCATAAACAATGGTTTTACCCTTGAGATCGCCGACGTTTCTGATTTTTGTGCGGGCAACGATGCCGTCGCCGCCGTTTGACCAGTCGACCTGTTGAAAGATGCGCATGGCTGTGCGGCTGTCTTTGGCGAGTTCAGGTGCAAACAGCACCATCATGTCGAGTGTGCCCCACATTACATGGCTGTTGCCTGAGGCATAAGCATCGCGGGCGGCAACCGGATCATCGATAAGCTTGAGGTCGACCTTGAAGCCGTATTTTTTGAAAAACACGCTATCTTCGTTGGGAGCAAAACCATGGTTG
>MFYY01000171.1:6090-8002 GCA_001787855.1 Candidatus Riflebacteria bacterium GWC2_50_8
TATCGTCCCACTTATATGACGAAGTGCCCTGGACTGGGGGCAGGGTCTCACGCGGTACGAACTGGTAGTCCTTAACTGTGGTTACCGAGTTGGTATCCGGAGCCTCAACAACTGAGGCTTCCTGGGCAAAAGATACATTCACACACAACAATAGAGCGAACAGAACAAAAATGATCCTTTTCAATGCTTGTCTCCCTTTTCTACTTAATTAGTTCTTTTCCATCGGGCCAAGGCCACGCTGGGGAACGTCTTCGGTTTCGGTTATCTCGGCGTCACTTGCTGCTACCTCAAGGCCGTTCATCGCGGCAAATTCGGCAAGAGCTGCATCACCGAGAGCTTCCATTTCGCCTTCTTTCATGTCGATGCTGCTGCGGTCGTAGCCACTGGCCACACGCGCTTTGCCGGCGGCCTTGTCGCGGCGCTCCTCAAGCAGTGCAGTAACACGATTGACTGTGTCGCCACTTGAGCCGATGCCGGTGATCATGCCTTTTGCCATTTCCTGAAGTTCGGCCTGCGCTTCGAGCATCTGGGTTTCGCTGACCATTGCCTGCAGCTTTTCTATGCGGTGCTGAGCATCTCTGACCGATACGTCGCGCGACTTTTCAAGGTCTTTAAAGGTTTTATCGGCGATTTCAAGCTGCTGCTGGTTTTCTTCGAGCTGCTGCTTAACGGTCTGCAGTTGCAGGGCCAGCTGACCGGCTACTTTTTTGTTTCCGGCCTTCAGGTTGGCAGTGATTTTTGCTGTCAGTTCGCGGTCTTTTGCTGACAGGGTCTTAATCTGTCGCATCAACCTTTCAGTAAATGCCGCATGATTTGCCAGATTTTCGTTAAATCTGGAGATCTGCGACCTCAGATTTTCTTTTTCGGCCTCAATAAGCGCTTCCGGGTTGCTTGATTCAAGACCACTGATAAACAGACTGAAAAATCCTCGAATAAGATTCATTAACCTCTTGAACATGATTTGACTCCTTGTGCGGTCTTATTTTTCCGGGGTAAAAACCTGAATTTCGACTCTCCGGTTGAGTGCCTGGTTGAGCTGGTCAGAGGGATCAGCCGGTTCAGACCAGCCTTTGCCCTCAACAATGAACTTGTTGGCAGAAAATTTATACTTGCGGACAAGTGCGTCGCGCACCGATCTGGCGCGGTCATTCGACAGATCCTTGACCGCCTTTTCCGGAACTTTGCCCTTCATTGAGCTGTCGGTATGACCGACAATCGCCACCTGGGCTCGATCATACTGTCCGACCATGCGGGCGATCTTTTCGAGAGTCGCGTCAACGCTGGGGTCATACAGAGAGTTGGCGACCGCCTGGCCAAATTCGTTGTGTTCGGGTTCGTAGATATTGTCCGAATTAGGGTAGAAGTTGATTCTGACCGTCTGGGTCAGCACCGGAGCCTCAGCCGAAACCTTTTTGTAGCTTGTTGAGACAAAGCGTGCGACCTGAACTTCTTTCTGGTCGGCAAACATGTTCTTTTCAGCGAGTTTCTTGATGACCGAGAAATCGACGATTTCGTCGAAGCGCACCGGAGTGCCGATCAGGCCAAGTTCGCGGTAGACATGAATGATGTTTTTCCAGGTGCGCTCAAAGTTTGTCGGGCTGTTGCGGTTGAGAAAGAAGTTCTGGTTCTCGGCAAAGTTGGTGATATAGGCATCCTGCTCCATCGACATGATGTCGTCGATTTTCATGCCATAGCCTTCTGCCATGTGCTGAAATGCCTTGGTCTTGGTCGTCTGGTTCTTCAGCATGCTCATGCCTTCGAATATGCCGGCTACCAGGCCTTCGATGATGTCGGGGTGATCTTTGGCAAAATCGGCTCTGGCCGCCCAGACGTCGGCGATCAGACGGTTTGCTTCGGCAGTTGTCGTCAGAATCTGGGTTCCGGCAATTTTCTCAGGAATCGTATAAATATC
>MFYY01000171.1:8068-25006 GCA_001787855.1 Candidatus Riflebacteria bacterium GWC2_50_8
ATCAGCAGATTGGTGATAAAATACTGCGACGGGCTGTTCTGCGCGTAAACAATGGTCTTGCCGACCAGATCTTTAATCGATCTGATGTTGCCGCGAACAACAATGCCGTCGCCACCGCTTGACCAGTCGATCTGCTGATACACGCGTGGTGCCGTTCGGCTGTCGCGCATCAGGGAAGGCGAAAACAGTGCGATCATGTCGAGCGTGCCCCAGAGAATATGAGATTCGCCAGCGGCAAAAGCATCTCGGGCCATGATCGGGTCGTCAATAAGCTTGAGGTTTACCTTGAAGCCATATTTTTTGAAGAAAATGCTGTCTTCGGTCGGTGCAAAACCGTTGTTTGCGGCAATGATCGGTAACCAGCCAAACCAGACGTTGATCGGAAAAACTACTACCTTTTCGTTGTCATCCCATTTATAGGCTGAAACGCCGCTGACCGGCGGCAGTGTCTCGCGCGGCACATAGGCATATTCCTGTACCGTGGTAACTCCTGCGGTATCAGGCGCTTCAACCTTTATGCCGGTGGCAGGAGACTGGGCCTGGTCGCCAGAACTTTTGCCGAGGCCAACCCCGGTTGTGTCAGAAGAGTCTCCTGAGGAAAACAGTTTGCTTTTGAGTTCCGGTGAAAATGATACGGCTGCGGCAAAAATGCAGCCGATAACGAACAAAAACATCACGAACTTGCCCAGCGGGGTAGGGCCCACGTCGTTGCTCATTTACATCCTCCTGCTCGATATTGATTGTGACTAAAATTATGTGCTCGGTGCGAGTGTTTCAGAAACTATTATAATACCGACAACTGACACGGCAAATCAACCTTTTTCACATGGGTTACGCGAAACCTTAAATGTTGTACGGTTTCAGCGCCGGTTCAAACATTGGTAGCGGTTAACTGGCAGCCATATTTCAACCTGATATTGCTGCGAAATGTGAATAAAGCATGGCAATTTGTCGATAACCTCAGGTATGAACAATAAAACTATTCTGGCGCTTGTCATGATGTTGTTGCTCGCCGGTGTTGCAGCAGCGGCGACCGGCCCGACTCTGCTTATGGATTCACGGCCGCAGAGCATGGATTTTACTGGCGGCATCGGGCCTCTGGTAAGATACAAGACCATTCGAGCGCCTGACAACTTCGGTGGCGATATGACTTTATGGGGGCTTCGCCTGTTTGGTGGCCGTCTTCGCGATCCTGAACTTGGAATTACTTACTCATCAGGCACGCTTAATGGTCGTGCGCTGAAATTTAATCTCGATATGGCCGGCCTGACTCTTGAAGATTCGTTTCGCGAAGATTCTCGGGTCAAGTGGCGCACCACATTGGGTGCTGGCAACTATAAGCTGCAGACGATCAGCGGTGGCCTGGTAATGACCAAAGGCTCGTTCAGCTATTTTGAACCGATGATTCTCGGGGTTCTGCCGATGAGCCGCCACATTGTACTTGAGTTTGGTGTTGGTTACACTTTTGCCGGCGCCACCGGCGTAAGAATAGAAGGGCTTGCTCTCACCTGCGAATTGCTGATGGGTAAATTTTAAATCGGTTAATCCTGCTTGCGACTGTATAGCTTGTCTGACCGATCGAAGGTGTCTTTATAGTTGATGTCGACATTGCAGATCGTATCATACATTTTGAGAGCTTCGGGGTATTTTTTGGCAGCTTCGAGCGCGACCCCGGTGCGATAAAGAATACTCTTGATGTTCTCTGACATGATCTCAGGGTCGAAATCGAGGGTCTCAAGTATTTCCATGGCCATGACCGGGCTGTTTTTCTGAAGCAGTGCGTTCGCCAGCAATACACCGGTATCTTTGTCGCGGTTAGACGCAAAGTCTGGGCTGAGTAATTCGATGACTTCATCCCACTTGCTGCGCTGAGCCTTTTCGCGGGCGAGAGCAAGGTTCTGCTGCACGATAGCGTTGGACGCGCCTTTTCCCGAAGATTTGCCGGGAGGCGGCGGTGGGGAAGATGCTTGCGAGGCCATGGGCGGTGGTTCCGGAGCGGGGCTGGCCAGCAGATCTTCTGCGCTTACCATATTTTTCGCGGCAAATTGATCTATGCTTTCACTACCTGTCGGGCCGCCCAGCTCTTCAGGAAGTTCATCTGCCAGTTCATTCAGGAAAGAATCATTCTCGGCAAACGGGTCGAGAGTCGGCAGCTCAGGGATTTTTTTAGAAGTCCCGGCTCCAGCTTTCGATGGTGTTGTCGGTTGTGGCAGATCATCAGCAGCAGGTTTCAAGGTGTCCTTGAGAAAGTCGGGGATTGGAATGTTGGTCGATTCATCCATTTCAAAGCCTTCTGGCGGCGGTTCGACGAAATTCTCAATATCAATGTCACTTGCTGAAAGCCCGGTATCACCATTGGTGTCGGGAAGATCGGGCATCGGCAGCTCATCTGGTATTTCGGGCATGAAGCTTTCATCGGAGTCTCCCGAATAATCGGTTGCATCTTTCTTCAGTCCGACCAGAATTTCACTGAGCTGTTCATTGCCGGGGTAGCGCTGCATGAATTCTTTATACTGTTTAACTGCCTCATCGACCATCTTGAGCTTCTTCATCGAAGAGGTGTAGACCACGTGGATGCCCATGTTATTGATATTCTCGTTGAGCACCTTGATACATTCACGTGCAGCATCAGAAAAGCGACTGGCTTTTGAGTAATTACGCGCCAGCAGTTCGCGAAATTCAACCAGATCCTTAAGCTTGAGAGCCTCTTCGAGGACAACGATTACTTCGTTGCCCATTGAGCGGTTCTGCACGTAACCATGGGCGAGCGCGAGCACTATGTCTGACTCGCGACTGCCTGTCTGATAACAGGTAAACAGAATTCCCATCGCTTCGACCGTATAATTCTTTGTTTTTGCGTAGTGTTTGGCGAGGATTGGCAGATACTCGGTTTTGCCGGGATTGTCCTTGTAAATGGTCTCATACATGGCAATTGCTTCGCTTGATGTATCATTGCAGGCGATTGAGGCCTTGGCGAGATGCCCCCAGGCAACGTTGTTGGTCGGAAATTTCTCAAGCAACAGTCGTGCGTTTTCCTGACAGCGCACGTAATTTTTGAGTTCAAAATGGGTCTTAATCAGTATTTCAAGCAGTTCACGCTCGATCTGCACCGGCTGCTTTTTTAGCAGCGCTTTTTCAACAATACTTACCGCCTTGTCATATTTCTGTTTTTCAAAAGCATACCTGGCGCTCTTGAGCGGATCTGAAAATGACAGGCCGATGGCTGGCACCAGTTGCAGCATGAACACGATGAAAAACAGCAGCGCGAAAACCCCAAGCCCAATGTGGATCCAGAAATCATTGAGATGATAAAAGATGCCAATTCGCAAACTGTTGAAATTAGGCTGGTTTTTGGCAAAGGCCTCTTCTTTGGCGCGAAAATTCTGGAAAATAGCATCGGCCTGCTCATATCTTTCGAGGGCATAAAGCAGTTCAAGCCTTGTCCATTCAATGTCGCGGCGCAGCAGGGGTTCAAGGTCGGGCGCTTTTAGTACTATGTCAAGATACTCCAGGGCCTTGTTAAGGTCCGGGTCTGAGCGAAGGATATAGCTCTTACCGATGTAGAAAGGCGCTTCTTTAAAGCGTTCCGGTTCTTCCTGGTATGCTTCGATAAGTGTTGGAATAGCCTTGTCATATTTTTCGAGTTCGAACAGATCTTTTGCATCGCGATAGCGCTTGAAAAGATCGAACTTTTTGTCGATTCTGCCGCGCAATTCGTCTTTGCCTGGCACTTCCGGATAAAATTCGACAGCGCGGTCGAGGTTGTTTTTGGCGTCATCGTAATTTCGGTTTTCATACTGGGCATTAGCCTGCTTGAGCCAGTATTCTGCCTTTTCAATTTTTTCGATTTCAGGGTCGCGCGCCGGGGTGGCAACCGCAACCGGCACAGGCTCGGGCATTGGTCTGTCGATGATTGGGTCTGCCGGTTCGTCGAAGCCATCGTCATCATCCTCGGCAGTCTCGTTGATGACATAGTCATCTACTCCCGTATCGTCCGTATCATCGGGTTCATCAGGCAATGGCGCGTCTTCATCAGGCTCGTCATTGGTTCCATAATCAGCAGCAGTGGTGTTGTCCGGTTCGCTGGCCGTCTGCGCGAGCAGTGCTGTTGAAGCGGTCGTGGGGTCGTTTTCGAATGGGCTCTCGGGAACCTTTGGCAAGCTTGCGTCACCGGAAACCGGTGTCGCGCGCTTGATAAAATTTGTATTTTTGCTGAGTTTGCGTGCGGTCGCGATACCGTAGCTTTTGCACGAATAAAGAAATTGAAAATCTTCAAAAACAACCGGTGAATCTGGCATGCTTTCGAGAACCGTCGCCATCTGATCAAAAGCCTGCGCGAGATTGCCATTGCGAAACAGAATCTTGGCGAAGACGTAGTTGGCTGTGGGGCCACCTTTGTTTTGCAATGCTCTGGTCGCATGCATTGAGGCTTCTTCAAGCTTGCCCTCGTGAAAGCTGATATCGGCGAGAATGGTAAAAATTGTCGGATCGTCAGGACTTACCCGGGATTGCTTGGTAAGACGCTCCCTGGTGCGCTCAAGCAGATCTTTGCGCAACTTTTCGAGCTTGGGGTCAAACTCGTCTTTGGCCATTTCCATGCGGATCAGCTCAAGATAAGCTTCGCCATACATTCTGGCGCTGAGAAACTTGCGCAGGGTTGCGTAATCTTCGTCAGGCAGAGCTGAAGCCGGGTTTGCCGGTATCAGCAGCAACAGCACAAAAATACCAAGGCACATCAGGGCCATGGTTTTTCTGATGAAGGTGTGTGAGGGCGGTTGCTTCAGAGTTGGTTTCCTCAGGAAAGATTGTGCCCGCAATGCTGGCAGAGATAGTCTTTTGATGAGTTCAACTGCTGGCAATTCGGACATACCAGCTGATCAGGCGCGGTATCCTGTGTCTGTTCAGGGACGTTTTGTGGGGCCGGTTGCTGGCTGCGACGAGCTGCTTCACTGCCGGCCAGTTTCTGCGCATCTTTCAAACCATTCTGAAAAGCGACATTATATGGGTTGTTCTGCAGGAAATTGCCATAAATTTCGAGCAGTTCATCGAGACGGTTCTGTTTGTGGTAGGCTTCGCGCAACACTGCATGCACCAGTTCGTTGTTGACATCGTTATTGATAACCTGTTCGCAAAGATGCAGGCAGCTGTCGAACTGTCTCAGTTTAAGATGAATCTTGGCAACGCCGAGCAGAAACTCTGCTTCTGGTGAACCTAATTCCATCATCTTCTGGAAAACTTTCATGGCCTTGTCATCACTGCGGGCCTTTTTGAGATAGTAGCGGCCGAGTGGTTTGAGCACCTCGGGATTGTTGGGGTCAAGATTAAGCCACTGCTCAAGAATTTTTATGCCATCTTCAGACACATTTTTTGCCTGGGTGTAATGCGTGCCAAGCAGCGAAACCAGTGCGATATTGCGTGGATCTTTCGCATAAAGATTCAAAAGCTCCGGCAGGCTTTCCGGGGAGAGCATGCGTCGACCAAGATAGGCATAACCAAGCCATGAATGAGCTTCTTCGTCTTTTGGCATGATCGAAATAAGGTGCTTACACTCGCCAATAGCACGGTCATAGATGCCCTTTTTAAGGTAGGCCTGGGCCAGAATACGCGATATAAGCGCTCCGTCAAACTGTGTAAGATTGGGAAGCCGCTTGATCTTGACCAGTTCGGCTATACACTCCTCAAGCATCTCCTTTTTGAGATAGCTTTGCGCTTTGCGCAGCGAAGAGTTCTTGTTATATTCTGGCAGATACTTGTAAAGAGCGTAGGCAATCCAGGCCAGAAGCAGCAGAATCAGTATCGGAAACACTGTTTTCCACTTGGCGGCGCTCGATTGCAGCAGTTTATCTTTCAGCTCAGGATACTCGGGGTCAGAATCATATATTTCCATGAAGTAGTTGAACGCGGTCTCTTTCTCGCCGCGTTCAAGAAAAATTGAACCGAGAATGAATTTTGCGCGGTTATTATCTTTTTGAATGGTCAGCTGATAGCGCGCCAGTTGCATTGCCTGTTCGGCATCGCCGGTTTTCCAGTAGGCCTCAGCGAGCATGCTGGGCAACTGCACGTCGTAATTTTTAGGTAACTTGCCAAGATACTTGAGCGCGTCTTCGTATTCATAAGCATTTCGGGCCTCAACGCCCTTGCGCCACAGTTCATTCTTGTCGTCTTCGACCTCAATCTTGCTCATTTCGCTCTGAAACTGCGGAATAAAGCGCTTGTTGCCGGAGTCAACTTCGAGAATCGCCATGCCGCGGCTGAATGATATCATTGCATCTCTCTGGTTACCGGCTTCGAGGAACTGTTTGCCTCTTCGTAAAAAGCCTTCTATCATTCCGGCCCTGTCTTCAGAATATCTGGGAAGACGGTTGGCGCGGCCGAGAGTCTCCATCAGAGCAGTCTCTTTTTCTACGGCCTGTTTCAGCAAATTTTGTGCCTCGCTGTTGCCAGCTTCAACTGAAACCACGTATTCAAGCATGTCTCTTGCTTCGAGCCAGCTGCCGTTCTTAACCAGTTGTCTGGCTTCGATCATTGCTGTTTTTGCGTCGCGTGAGCTGGTCAATTGGGTCAGTTCCTTCTGGACCAGTTCGTTGTTTGGTATTATTTCGTCGGCGCGCTTGAGGGTAGCGATAGCTCCTTCTGAATCGCCAGACGAAGCCTGTTCCTGGGCCTGAGACAACAGCAGCGATACTGCTGCATCCTGTTTTTCACGAATTTCTTTTTGCAGATTCTTGGCGCTGTCCGGGCTGGCCATCGAGTATTTAGAGGCGTTATCTGCATAGTTGCGGGCTTCGGTCAGATCATTTCGCTGCAGGGCAATTTTGCCCAGAATGTAAAAAAGTTCGCCCATGTTTTCTGATTCGTAGCTGGTGCGCTGCTTGGCGTTTTTCTCAAGCAGTCTTTCTGCCAGATCGGCTGCCTGATCAAGATTGCCGGCTTTTAAAAGCTCGTTGAGAATCGGCAGGCCAACGTTGAGTTCGCTCGGATCGACTCGCAGAATTTCTTCGCGAAGGCGTTTAACTTCGCTCTGATTCTTGGCTTTTTCGGCAGCCTGCAGGTCTTCGCGCAGAACTTTCACATAGGCTTCACTGTAATTCTGATTATCGGGCTCCAGCAATACTGCTTTTTTCAGCAGTTTGATCATCTCTTCGCGATTGTTGCGCAGCCGCATCAGCTTTGACGCGTTAAAAAAAGGCTCCGCCCACTCGGGTTCGAGCTGCATAGCCTGCTTGAGATGTTGCACGGCTTCCTGATGGTGGCCGCTTGCTATCGCAAGTTCCCCTTTGCGGTTTAATTCGCGCGCTTCGTCTGATATCGCGAACGCAGAAATGCCCGCCATTATAGCGAGCAGTGTAAGCAGAATAACTGGTGCAATTTTAAAGCGGTTCATGACTTCCTCATTTCCTCCAAGTATGACCGCTGCCAGTTTAAGTTATTTTTGAAAGTTTTGCCAGTGCTTTTAGTGCACATCTTCTGACATCGGGATCAGCATCGCTGGTAAGATCCTGCAAAACGTCGCTGAACTGCAGCGCTCCGATTTCTCCAAGCGCCCAGGCAGCAGAAGAGCGCATTTGTTTGTGAGAAGACCGTAACATTTGTTTGAGAGTGAGCACGGCACCAGTGCCACCCAGTTTCCATAAAGACGTGGCGGCATTACTGCGCACCCGGTTATTTGAATCATTCAGCATCGGGAAAAGCAGATCGGCGTATTGCGTGTCTTTAAACTGACCGATTGATTCTACCGCATTGGCTCTGACTCGGGGATCAGTGTCACGCAAAGCCTTGGTCAGAAGCACCACTGTCTTCGGGTCTTCGGCTTTGCCAAGGCTTTTGATAATCATTGCACGCATGCGGGCATTTTCTTCGCGGCTGAATTTCTCGATCAGGCGTGCCAGCGCAAGGTCCTGGTTGAGTTCCAGCGATATTTTTACAATTGCGTCGCGAATATGACTTTCGTCTTCATGCAGAAAAGCATCGACAAGCTGGCTGATCACCCGTGCTGATCCGATTTTTCCTATGCTGAGAACGGCGCGATTACGAACCGTTGGCGATACGTCGTTGAGCAGCCCGACGAGCAGGTCAAGAGAGCGGTCTTCCTGGATTTCACCAAGAATATAGGCTACTGAAGCACGTTTTCTCGTGTTGGGTGAGCGCAGTTCTTCGGGCAAAGTATTAAGCCCGAAACGAACTCCTCGCTGCCAAAGGGCTTTAAGGGCATTGGCGCGCACGCGATTATTGCGGTCAGACACCAGCACCTTTAATATTTCAATGGTTTCAGGGTTTTCGATTTCGCCGAGAGCCTCTACGGCATTGGCTCTGACCCGTTCATCTGCGTAATTCAAAAAGGCCCGCAGCAGCGGAATAAATTCGGCAGACTTGAATGAGCCGATAACCTTGATTCCGGTTGCTATTAGCGCTGGATCTTCTTCGTTTTTGAGAAAGTCGCAGACCGCCGTTTTAATGGCCTTCTGACTGCGGCCCTGCATGGAATACAGAGCTTCACTGCGCAGTATCGTGTTGGGAGATTCAAGATAGGTAATGATCATGCCAAAGACTTCGGGGTTACTGGTCAGCCTGGCGGCTTTCATCGAAGCGGCTACGACTTCCGGGCGCCCGTCGCGCAGACCCTCGAGAATGTATTCGTCTACATCATCAAGTCGATCGCGCAGCATGCATTTCAGGCAGAAAAGCCTGACGCTTTTGTCGCGATCCTGAAACAGCTTCTTCAGGGTTGCATGATCCATTGCGGCTAGTCCTTAGGTTTGTCAGAGAGCGATATTTCAAACTCTCTTATCGATTCGGTCGTATCAGAAATAATGATTTTTTCGGGAAGTACCGATCGCAGGAAAAACGGCGTATGCTTAAGAGTGGCGCCAACCTTGGTTAGCAGCAGTTCGTCGGCAAAGCGCAGAATTGCGATGCGATCGTTTCCTACCGTAAAAAAGCCGTGATAGGTTATGTCGGGTCGTTCAACAATTTCTTCCTGTTCTTCTGTGGCTGAAACAACAACGATACGCTTGTCGGAGATCCGGTTAAAAACATTGCGCCCCTGCGCATAAGGGTAGTTCTGCATCGCTGCAAATCTGCTGTCGACTCTTTCCGAAAGCGGTGGGTAAGAAACTGCTGCCAGAGGTTTTGGTGGAGCCAGGGGTGTTTTTTCAGCCACTGCAGCTGCTGGTGCTCCAGCGACTGCCGGAGTTGCTGGCGCCGACTGGGTAGTCACCCCGCGTGCTTCGTCAGCCTTGCGCTGGCGGGCGGGCTTGAGAACCAGACCGTCGAGCAGCAGAACAAAAACAATTATCGGCACGCCAAAGGCTACCGTTTTGTTCTTTTTGCAGTAATCAAGAAATTCATTCTGGGTCATGCGTTATCCTTGTTTCGCCGCTCAGGGCAGGAAAAAGGTCGATAAGGTAAGCTTCATCGACATGTTGCCCTGTTGATCGTTCAACGGCGGGACTATTTCGATCTGCGAAATCTTTACCAGTCTGCCGAGAGAATTTTCAATTTCCCACAAAAACTGTTTCAGCTTGTTATAGGCACCGTGAACCCTCAGGTCAAACTTGAATTCGAGATAACTTGAGCCGGCGCCGGCTACGGGTGCCGGTGGCTTGTAGGTTGAATCCTGAATGTGAATGTCGAGCGCGCGGGCCTTGCGCTGAACCTGCTCGATAAAAATCGTGTAGTTAGAGGCATTCTCAAGAAGCTTCTCGAATTTATCCTTAACTTCCTGACGCTTGTCGCGCAGTTGCGTCGTGATGTCGGCAACCTGCTGTCGCCGCTTAGCGAACTCCGCCTGCGATTCTTCGAGTTTTTTGTTGAGCTCAACCAGCTCCACGCCCTTGTCGGCGATTGACTGGCGCTGTATACGGTTTACCGAACCCAGAAAATACAGCAATCCACCGATTGCCACGGCGATCAGGCTGTAGGTTACAACTCTTTCAACTATCGAGCGTAGTCTGGTCTTCACGTCATATCCTTCTGGTTATTATTTCTGTGCTGTCTTATAGGTGAAATCCAGGGTGAATTTCTGAACCGAACCGTCATCCTGTGCCGCATTTGCCGTGGTTTTAAGCATGGCGGCGAATTTTCCGCTCTGCTCAAGACGCTTGGCAAATTCAAGTACATCGAATATTGTGGCTGCTTCACCGCTTATGGTAAAGCTCTGTTTGATGTTCGTGAAATTCTTGGGGCTGATGTCAGTAATTACAACCCGGTCCGGAACCGATGCCTCAAGCGTTGCCAGAAAGTCGACAAGGCTGCTGCCGGGAGTGTCGAGATTTTGATTGATAAAGGTGATGCTGTTCTTTAGTGAAGTAATTTCATTGACCGGGGGCTGTAGCGCACCGGTCTTTTCAACCATGTCGCGAACCTGCGCATCGACGGAGTCGACCTGGCCCTGAACGCTTGCCAGCTCACTGTGATTCTTGATCGACATGCTTCCGATTGCCGAAATACTGACCAGGATGGTCAGCAATGCCAGGGCGATGCCCAGTATGTCACGGGGCAGGCTCTTGTATTCTTTTGGCAGCAGATCAAACTGGTATTTCATGTTATTCCCTCAAAAAGCAGCCACAGGCCGCTGCCAGAGAGTTGCGTTCGCTGTCGTTAACTGGCCGACCGCTCACGTAGAGCTGATAAAGCTCTGATATGCAGCGCACTTTGGTATTAAGATTGGTGCCGAGCATTACATGGATATTTTCGAAGTTAGCACCACCACCGGAAATGATTACTTCATGAATGGTGAATTCTCTGAATTTAGTCAGGTAACTTTCGATGGCGCCGAATATTTCACGACAGAGCAGGGTAAAAACGTTTTTGATAACGGTGAAGTTGTATTGCACATCCTGTTCTGGTGACGGTTCTGGCAAAAAGAAGTTTTCGTTGCGCTTAAACTGGTCGGCATCATGTTCGGGAACATGAAAGTGCTTGCTGAGTTGCTTGGTAAAGTCGTAGCCGCCGACTTGTCGGTTCTGCAAAGAACGCAACAGGCCATCCTTAAAGACTCCGACCGAGGTTGACTCGTGGCCAAGATGAATCAGGCAGATGTTCTTGCCCTTGTTCTCATTGTTGATAAGATAGTGTTCAATGAGATTGGCGACATTCAAAAAGTTCAGGTCGATCATTATCGGGTTCAGTCCAGCCCGCTGAATTATGCTGCCGGCTTCGAGAAGGTTGTTTTTGATGGTGGCGATTGACAGAACGATTTCGTCTTCTTCCCAGGTGCCGATGCTCTGCTGGTTAACAAACCAGTTGTCGTAGGGAAGTGGCATGACTGGTTCGAGATCTTCTCTGACGGCTTCTTCCATTTCCTTGCGTGAATAACGCGGCGGTGTTACCAGAACATTGATCAGTGAAGAATGGTCAGGCAGCATCAGCATTATGTTTTCGTAGGAAAGTTTGGTTTCTTTAATCAATGAAGCAGCGGCTTTACGCACCGGCTCGGCATCCATTATCGGAAATTCAATAAAGGTTGACACGACAAAGTCTTTGGAAGCGTCTGTAGACAGGCACTTCTTGAGGCGAATTTCACCGGCAGATGCTGATTCAAGCATCAAAAGACGCATTTCGTAGGTTCCCATTTCGAGAACCGTATTGATTTTAGATCCGAACCTTGCCATCAATTAACTTCCCATGTTGATCATGATGTATTCTTCGACAGGCACTTCACCTTCGAGAACCTTTGCCAGACAGCATTCAGAGAGTGTTTTGACTTTGCGTTTGCGCAGGTAGGTGGTTAACTCCATGCTGGTACGGCGTTGTCCGATCATCTCTTTGAGGTCAGGAGTGATTTCGATAACTTCATAAAGGCCAGTTCTGTCTCTGAAACCGCTGTTATTGCAAGCCTTGCAGCCCATACCGCGATACAGCTTGTGGGTTTCGAGTTCTTTCATTTCGATGCCGAGTGATGCCGCCAGATAAGGAGTTTGCTCGATTTCGGTCCGGCAGTGTGGGCAGATTTTTCTGACCAGGCGCTGACCGACCAGCAAACACAGGGCTGACGCGTAAAGATACGGGTCGATACCAATGTTCTCGAGGCGGTTAATCGTTTCGATAGCGGTATTGGCGTGAATCGTCGAGAAAACCATGTGACCGGTGAGAGCCGCTTTAACTGTGATTTCAGCGGTTTCGTAATCGCGGATTTCGCCGACGAGAATGATGTCAGGGTCGAGACGCAGAATTGAACGCAGACCGCGCGCAAAGGTCAGCGAGCGGTTGGGGTCATTCTTGTTTTCGAAAACCTGCATCTGGTGAACGCCAGGAATTTTGAATTCAACCGGATCTTCAACCGTAATGATTTTTTTCTGGCGGCTGTTAATAATTGAGAGGGCGGAATAAAGAGTCGTTGTTTTACCGGAACCAGTAGGGCCGGCCAGCAGACAGAGGCCCCAGGGTTTGCCGATGTTGTATTCGAAAATGCGCAGGTCATCGTCATGAAAGCCGAGTCCTTTGAGGTCGAGATTGACGCGGCCGGCATCAAGAATACGAATTGTGCAGTTCTGGCCATAGATCGAGGGCAGAATCGCGACGCGGAACTCGATCTGCTGATTCTTGACTCTGAGCTTGAAGTTGCCGTCCTGTGGCATGAAGCGCTCGGTGATGTCGAGGTTCGACATGATTTTGATGCGCGAGATAATTGCCATCTGGGCTGCTTTTTCGATGGGCAGAATGTCATATAGAATACCGTCGATACGATATCTGACCTGAATAATCTTTTCAAAAGCTTCAATGTGAACGTCAGAAGCTCGCATTTTTACGGCATCGAGAATGATCTTATGGACCAGTGTTACGATCGAGGTCTGGTCAGATTCGCGCTTGAGTTCTTCAAGGTTGAGATCGCTCTGTTGCCCTGAATTGCTAGCGAAAGCTTCTGAAAAGAGATTTTCTTCTTTGGTGAATTCGAGTTTAACATCTTTGAGCAGATCGTCGATCGGCACGTTGTCGAGAACGTTCTGCGGGCGATAAAGCACTTCATTGATGATGTGCAGGATCTGGCTTTTGGTGGCAAGAACCCATTTAATGAACATGAACCCGGTTGCCATCTTGATGCTGTCAAACATCTTGTTGTTGGTCGGGTCGAAAACCGCTATGGTCAGCGACTTTGGTTCTTTGCGCAGCGGAATAAACTTGTAGGTCTTGATCAGGCTCTCAGGTATCTGTCTGATCAGATCAGTATTCAGCTCAGCACTGCCAAGGTTGACGAATTCTATGCCGTGCTGCATTGAAAGGCCGCGGAAAAGGGTTTCCTCGTTCAGCGCCTTGTCATCGATGAGAATTTCGCCAATCATTCTACGGGCAGAAGGTTGACGCTTGAGAGCCGCTTCGAGCTGTTCCTGCGTGATAGCACGCATCTCGACCAGGATCTCACCGATTCTTTTTCTTTTTAGAAAGTCTGCAGCCATGATTTAGTTAGTCCTTCCTCACATGTATCGGCACATCAAATTCATTTTTTAATTATTTTTTCCTGTAAATCTGTTGAATCAATAAGTCACACCATCAATTGTGATTGTAAAAGCGGTATAATCAAGAGCGGTTGTAGCACCTGCGCCCGGCCAGACTACTGTATTAAGGATTTGCAGGTCAAAGCCATCGTCGAAATCTGTGTCGCTGTCACCAACAACAAATGCAAATTCGGTGTCGATGTCAAAAATTCCGTTGTTAGGCGCCAAATCGTAAAAATATGCAGATGGATTGCCGAGAGTCCAGGCTGTTGTCGGAACTGGTGAACCATCTTGGGGATTGAGGAATACCGGCATTGATTCCAGGTATTTAAGGTTGCTGCGTCTTGTGATAGTGCCGTCGACATTTTGAATCGGACCGGACACAAGTTCTGAGCCAAGAGCATTGCCCGATTTTGGATCTACCAGTATTGGGACGCCAGCATTGTTGACCGATAAGGCAAACGGCCCCCGTGAGTTGTCGCCGCGAAATTGGTTGAGAACGCTGCGATAGGTCGCCAGATTCTGTTTGAGCGTTGACAAGCGCGCGTCGTAAATATAGTCATTGTAATATGGCACCGCTACGCCAACCAGGATGCTGATTATCGCGATCACGATCAGAAGTTCAATAATTGTAAAACCTTTTTTTGTCATGCTTAGTCCTCACCAGTCTGAATAGTTGGTTCCGTCTATGGCTTTAACAAAGCCTCGTCTTTTAATCGGGTCAGCGATGCAGGAAACATCAAATACACCTATATGGTCCGCATCAGGAGGCGTGGTAATGCCACTGGTATAAGTCCCGACAGAAGAACCTGAGGCATAGTGAACAGCCCATTCAGCTGCTCCGATAAACGGATCCTGGGGAATTGTGTGAAGATAGGGGCGGGGGTAGAAATCTGCGACAAATGTGCTATCGCTTGCCAGGATGGAATAGGGCGGTGCTGGCTTGAAGAGAGCCTCGAGAGTTGGTGGGCAAAGGTTGCAATCTGGAACGTCGAGAATTACATCTATATTGGAGGGTTTCTGCATATTGACTACGTTAAGACAGTCACGTTTCCATAAGGCGATTGCCTGACGAATGTCGGCCAGATTGTTTTCAAGAAAGGTTTCCTGACTTTTTACATAGGTAATCTCAGCAACAGGTACGGCAGCAAGAGCAATCAAGCCCATGATCGCCACAACAATCAGCATTTCAAAAAGCGAGAAGCCATGTCGTTTACCAGTCATCAGTTTTTCTCCCGTTGAGGGCCAGCCCGGCACCCTTGGATCTTATATTTTTGATACCAACTCCCTGTATTTCATAAGTCCATGTGGCGGCCGGATTCCACCCGGTGAAAGGGTGCGGAGGAATGTTTCTGATAAATTTGCGGTCAACCTTGATTGTTACGACATCACCTGCGACATCGCTAACTGGAACATCGAATTCAAACGGCGGGTTGGACAGACTGGCAATGGTGCCGGGAAATCCGTAACCATCCTGGGCTATTCGTTGCAGAAAGTAAGCGCGTTTGTTGTTTGGAATAAGTGAAAGGCCATATTTGCGTACGAAGGTACGATAGCCTTCACTGAAGTCCGCGTCTGACAACAACGATTTGCTGCCGGCTATAGCGGAGCGAACATCGTTGAGGATCTTACGCAGGCGTTTTTCTTTTTCGCGCTGCTGAATGATTTTGTAGACCGGAAACGAAACCGCTGCCATCAGAGCGATGACAACGGTAACGATAAGAATTTCTACCAGAGTGACCCCGGAGCGCTTCTGGCGCGGGTCTGAAGGTCTGACAGAAAAGCAGTTATGCATGATTGGCCTCGCTGGTTATTTCTCTTCCATTAATGGCAGGAAAACTTCGGTAGATTTCATAATGTCGATAGCCCGCTGCAGCTGAGTGTCATAAGGGTTGATTACATAGGTTTCGAGTTTGTTGTGAGTGAAACTGTCAGGCGGTTCGATAAAACCGCTGAGCTGATGACTTTCTGAGGCATTGCCGGTGGTAACAGTGATGACACCAGACTTGAGTTCAACTTTTGTGGTTTCTGATGCGTTCTTGTTCTCTTCAGCAGGGGTGCTGCCATTTTGAGCGTTGCTCAATTTCTGCAGAAACTTTTGATCGAGTTCGATTGCTTTGCGGATTTCTTCTTGCTTAGCTTCGTCGAGCCTGGGCAGTTCTACTTCGATATCAGGTTTGATGCCGGATTTGTGGATGTTTACGCCGGATGGAGTGTAATAAAGTGCAGTGGTCAGAGCCATTGCTGAGCCATCGTTAAGCGAAATAACCGTCTGTACTGAACCCTTGCCGAAGCTCTTGCGACCAACCAGCAGTCCGCGCTTGTTGTCTTTAACTGCTCCAGCAACGATCTCTGATGCAGATGCCGAGCCTTCGTTGATAAGAACGATCAGTGGCAGCAGTGGATGATACTTGAAGAACGAACTGTAGGTGTTTTCTTCGCCGTCACGGCCCTTGATCGAAACAATATCGCCCTTTGGAATGAACTTGCGGCCAACTTCAACCGCTGAGGTCAACAGACCGCCCGGGTTATTGCGCAGATCTAGGATTATCGACTTGGCACCGTTCTTCTCGAGATCGATCATCGCCTTTTCGAGGTCTTCGGAAGAGGTCTGGATAAACTGAGTAAGCCTTATGTAGCCGATACTTGGTTCGATAACCCAGTATTTAACGCTCGGCAGCTTGATAATTTCGCGGGTCAGTTCGTAATCGCGGCTTTCTCTGTCGCCCTCACGCAGGATTGACAGGATAACCTTGCTTCCAACCGGGCCGCGCAGCAGTTTTACTGCGTCATGCAGCGGGATATCGATGACATCTTTGCCGTCGATTTTTATGATCATGTCGCCGGCCATAACACCGGCTCTTGCCGCTGGCGTATCGTCGATCGGTGAAACTACGGTCAGCATGCGGTCTTTGATCGAAATGACTATGCCCAGCCCACCGAATTCACCCTGCGTCTCAACCTGCATTTCTTTGAAAGATTTGGGCTCCATGAAACGCGTATACGGGTCATCAAGTCGCTTGAGCATGCCTTCTATGGCACCGTAAATCAATTTCTGCTCGTCGATGTTTTCTTCGACATAGTCTGATTTGATCAGCTCGAGAACTTTTCTGATCAGGTCGAGCGACTTGAAATAAGTCAGGTTGGTAGAAGATGCGAAGAGCTCGTTTCCTTGAGAGAACAACAGGAGCGAAACAATAACTCCGAACAGGATAATGCCGCGAAAAAAATATTTGATCATTACAAATGCTCCTTCAAGTCTCTGAAACATGTTTAATTGCAGTATAACACTTTAGCTTATATGTGAAAAACAAAAAATGTCCAGATACAGTATTTTGCCATGGAAGCATACGTTTAGAAAAAGTGTGACCTGACCCACAGGGGTGAGAGCCCGGTATAAGCGATAACCCGCAAGTCGAACAGATTTTACTCTTCTGGCAAATAGCTGAGCGGGTGCTGCTTTTTTCCGCCAAAGCGAATTTCGAAATGCAGGGTCTGGTTTTGC
>MFYY01000171.1:25018-26242 GCA_001787855.1 Candidatus Riflebacteria bacterium GWC2_50_8
AGGCCGACCCAGGTGTCATCAAGACGCGCATACACGGTCGAAAAACCTCTAAGATGTCCGATTATCACGACGTTACCAAGGCCGCTGATCGCGCCGCGGTAAGCTACTTTGCCGCGTGCGGCCGCTTGTATCTCGACTTCGCCGGGAACAGTAACATAGAGTGCAGCAGTGTGCGCATCGCCGCTCTGCTCGACATTTTTGCGCTGGCTTTTGGTGACTGGCCACATGAAATTCATGATTTTGGCACCGTCTGGCGCAGTATCAGGAAGGTGCCCGGGGGTGGCGGATACCTCGGGGTTGCGCGGCGGCGCTTTGGTCAGTTCGCTTTCAAGAACAGGGTCATTGCGACTCGCTTCGAACTTTGCAATCTCGCTTTCGAGCTGTTTGCGTGCGCCAGCAAGGGCCTTTTCCTTCTCAAGGTAGACTTTCTTTTCAAGCAGAACGGTTGAAAGCATGGCTCTGAGCGATGAATTTTCGATATCGAGCTTTCGTGACTTTTCGGCCAGTTCAGTCTTGCCGGACTCCAGCTGCTGCTGGCGTGCCTGCATTTCTGATGCGAGTTTGCGCTGGCGCAGGTTCTGGCTCTTCATCTGTTGCAGCAGTTCTTTGTCGCTGTTCAACAGATATTTGACCATCTGGTAACGGTTTAAAAAAGAATTCAGGTCGCGGGCGGAAAATATTGAACCGATCAGCGTGCCCTGTTTGATTTTATGAAGTTGCACAAGCCTGGCGCGAAACCTGGTGAGCAACAGGTTAATCTGTTCGCGGACACTCAGACTTTCCTGCTCAATGCTGGCGACCTGGCTGGCAATTTCATTCTGGCGTTCGCTGAGCTGGTCGACCTGAGTCTGCAGTTGCTCAATTTCGCTTCGTTTCGATTTGATGCGGGATTCCAGGTTTCTGGTTTTTTTCAGGCTGTCGCTGAGCTTTAGCTTGAGATAGTCGAGCTGCAGATTGATTGCATCAATCTCGGTCTGCAGTTTGTCGCTGACCTTCAGCGAGTCTTTTGCCGCCGAAGCAGGCAGGCATGTCAGCACTGCTATTGTCAGCAAGACTGGCAGCAGCACTCGAACAAGGGAGCGTGCCATCAATCAGACCCCTTCTGGCGATGATTTGCTGAATTTGCTGATGTCGCGTAGAGAGAGCAGGCTTCCGGATATGCCCAATACTATGCCCATCATCAGCAGCTTGGCCGACAGCTTGAACAGCTGCTCGAAGCCGATG
>MFYY01000172.1:0-16653 GCA_001787855.1 Candidatus Riflebacteria bacterium GWC2_50_8
AGCCGAGAAACCAGCGCTGACCTGCGTGGCATGCGCATTCTTCTCGTCGAAGACAACGATCTCAATCAGCAGATCGCCAAAGAACTGCTGCAATCTGTCGGCATTACAGTCACACTTGCCGATAACGGCAAAACAGCAGTTGAACTGCTTAAGTCTGCAACAGACCCTCTTCCTTATGATCTCGTGTTAATGGACATCCAGATGCCGGTGATGGATGGGCACCAGGCAACTCGTGAGCTGAGAAAATACGCACGCTTCAAGGATCTCCCGATCATTGCACTTACCGCTCATGCCATGGAAGAGGAAAAACAGCTCTGCTTCGAAGAAGGCATGAACGGGCACATAAGCAAACCAATCGAACCGCAGCTGTTGTTCAGAATTCTTTCTGGCTGGACAAAGGGACACCCGAAAGACACCCCAAAAAGCGACGACAAGCTCGACATTAAAGCCGGTTTGCGCCGCGTCGCCGGTAACCGCCAGCTGTATGCCAGCCTGCTGCAAAAATTCTGCGACGGTCAGGCGGGCGCATTCGACAAAATTCGCCAGGCATTGGCCAATGGCGACAATAGCTCTGCTCAAAGAACAGTACATACGCTCAAGGGGCTTTCCGGAAACATTGGAGCATTATCGCTGCAAAGTATCGCAGCAACCATAGAGAGAAGTTTAAAAACCGGCGGAACTGCTACAGATATTGAATCGGCACTTATCGACTGTGAAAAGACTTTTGCCAGAACAGTTACTGAAATTACTGCGTTCACATCTGGCGCCATCAGGCCAGAGCCGAAACCTGAGCAGAAATCCGATCTAAAACCAGCTGCGGAACCAGTAGCAACCAGGACAGATTCAAGCAGCTCCGGGCGACTGCTGAAACACTTTCACTATCTGCTGGCACAGAGTGACGGAGAAGCAGAAGATTATCTCAACGCAAACGAATCAGTGCTTAAAACCCTGCTTGGCGAAACTGCCATCTCCCGCATGCGTGAATCACTCAGCCGCTTCGACTTTGACGAAGCGCTGGTTCATCTGCTTTCGTCAGCCAACGAAAAACGGATCAAAATTTGACAGCTTTCTGCTCAGAGCGGCGACAGATTCTTGCGTAACATAACCTGATTGCCATTGCCCAGGTAGGTGAGGTCATCAAAGCTCAGGCGAGCCAGCATAATTCCTCGACCATTAGCCGCCAGAAGGTTCTCAGGATCATTGGGGTCAGGTACGGCATGCCAGTCGAAGCCCAACCCCTCATCGGTAATCGTCCATTCACAGCATTCACCATCCATCTGAAACTGAATAAGAACGCTGCGGTCTTTGTATGGCGACTCAGACATGCGCTGTTTAACAAGATTCTGCCAGTCCTCGGACTGGCCTTCAAGAGCTTCGCTCTTTTCAGTGTAGTTAATCCCGAGATTACCATGCTCTATCGCGTTCATTATGATTTCGAGCAAACCAAGATGAATGCTTAATCTGTCAGCTGCCGGGATACGCCCTTCGGTTTCCTGCATCAGCCGGTCAACAACACGACTGACGATTTCCGGCTGATTGCGAAGCTGCAGGGTCAGCTCGCGATGCAAAATCATGCCGAATACTTCGCGCTCAACTGAGCGGGTAGCCAGAACATCCTGATACTTCTTGAGATTGGCTATGACATCCTGCGGCAATACTGGTTTAATCAGAAAATCATTGGCATGCAGGCGCAGAGCCTTTAAAGTATACTCCGCGGTGCCAAATGCCGTGGTCATGACAACAATTGCATCATATGACTGTTTGCGAATCTTTGCGAGCATTTCAAGACCATCCATGACCGGCATCGAAATATCCGAAAAAACCAGGTCAGGCTGAAAAGACTCAAAACGTTTTAAACCCTCTGCCCCGTTTTCGGCTTCAGCGACTTCGTAGCCTTCATCACGAACCAGAGTTGTCATAAACTGGCGGGAAGCCTCGTCGTCTTCAACAATAAGCACTTTCATTTTTCGGCCCTGCTGATCCATCTCGATTTACCCCTTTACGCAAAGTTGTAACATGCGCTCCATAAATCCTTCAACTTTTTTAAGCAAAAGATCCGGAGAGAATGGCTTGCTGACTAATTCAACTGTACCTTCACCTGTTGCCGCGCTTACCTCTTCATCAACAGGCTCAGAAGAAATCACCAGCAAGGGTATTTTCTTATATTCTGCGTCAGCGCGAATTCGCCGGAACAGGCCCCTGCAGCTTCCCGCTGCAAAATTCCAGTCAATAATTATAAGCTGTACCGGCTGCCCCCTATTCAGATATTCCTCGGCAGAATCGATTTCTGACAGCGTCTCGATCTTGTGCAGACCGATGCTTCGCAGAATCTCACGAATTGTAAATAACAGCATTTCGTTATCGTCTATAACCAGCGCCCTTAAATCACCAACACTGCGCTCGCTTGATGCCGGCTGGACATCTCCAGCAAAATCAATCGCAATAGTCGTGCCTGTCACTTCGTCTGAAGTAAAACTGACTGTCCCCCCCATCGCCTGCGCCATGAGACGGGCAGAATAGCCACCAAGGCCTGTGCCACCGACTTTTCCATGCGAAGCAAACTTATGCAAAAACTTGTCACGAATTTCCAGAGGTATTATGCCCGGATTGTTCACTGTTACGCGCACCTGCGGCTCATCAAAAAGTGCGACCGTCACCGTCTCTCTGGCTGGACAGGCCTCAAGAGCGTTCTTGAGAAAATTGGCCAGCATGGCATAACATAGCGTCTCTTCGCCACTCACATAGAATTTGCCGTCGGGTGAAATTTCCTTGTTGTTAACACAGATCTGCAGCCTGATCGATTTGGCGCGCAGATAGTCAGAAAGCTCAAACCTGATCTGGTCAATAATGTTGACCAGCTCGACAGGCACCAGATGCGTCTTATAGGTACCCGCTTCCATTTTATAGAGATCCATGGATTTGTTGATCATATCCAGCATTTTTACGCCTGATTTTTCAAGCATACGTACGCTTTCCATGACATCAGCCGGCAGATCCGTGCGCCTCTTCAAAAGAGCAGGAATCCCGATAAAGGCAGTAAGAGGCGTCTTGAGATCATGCCGCATGATACGTTCAACCTGCTCGCGCAACCTGACATTCTCGCTGAGAACAGTGTTCTGCTGTTCCAGATCTGCAAAAGCCTGGCGCAAAGCCAGATGTGTCGCCACCCGGGCTATTACGATTGAAGGCGTAACCGGCTTCGTTATGTAATCGACCGCCCCGACTGCAAAACCCTTTTCTTCATCTGTAGAGTCCTCCATGGCGGTTACAAAAATTACCGGAATATTTTTTGTATTCTCACGCCTTTTGATTTCGCGACAGACTTCATAACCATCCATACCTGGCATCATAACGTCAAGAAGAATCAGATCAGGCGGTTCGCTGCAGTCAGTCAGTGCAAGCGCTTTTTCGCCTGATGTCGCGATTTTTATACGATACGTCGCAGCTAGAATGCTGCGAAGCAGCTGAATATTATCAGCTACATCATCAACAATCAATATCGTCTTTCTGTCTTCGGCATCCTTCACTCTGAGAACTCCCACGGCCACCTGTTCTAATTATTTCCAATGGCTGTATAATGATAGCATACGAATCTGAATACAACAATTGATGAATCAGCTGCGGCTGGTTTATGGTGAGCATTCATTGACTTTACGAGAAATGCGGCCTAAAATCCATTTGTTGCAGGGCATGGAATTCTGCCGAGAATTTTCTCTAGCAAAGCAGCTCTGCAAGAACGACAACTTACCAGAGCGTAAAATATGACGCAGATTTTTTCAACCGGGTCTACTGAAAGCGAGCAGGCTTACGCCAATCTGCTGGCCAATCTGCCGGGCATGGTCTATCGCTGCCAGAATCAGCAGGGCTTTCTTATGGAATTTGTCAGCGAAGGCTGTTTCGAGCTGACCGGCCACACACCGGCAGAGCTCACAGGAAACAACAGAATAGCTTACGGCGACCTGATTTACCCGGAAGACCAGAGGATGGTATGGGACAGCATACAGGAAGCCGTGCAACAGCACCAGCCCTTTGTTCTGGAATACCGCATCTTTAAAAAGAATGGACAGCTGCGCTGGGTCTGGGAAAAGGGCCGCGCGGCATTTACAGATAGTCACAAAGGTGTTCTTGACGGCATAATAATCGATATCACCAGCCAAAAAGAAGCAGAAGAAGCCAACCGGCAGGCTCACGAGGAACTGCTGGAAAGCAACGCAAGATTTCGCATGCTTACCGAACTTGCACCAGTCGGCATAGTCATAGCAGACGCGCAGAAAAGAGTATTGCATCTTAATCAGCGCTTTACCGACCTGTTTGGCTATTCCATCGCCGATATGCCTTCGATCGAAGAATGGTGGCCGATGGCTTATCCTGATCCGGTCATACGAAAAAAAGTTCGCGAAGACTGGACTGCTCAGGTTGAAACTGCAAAACGGAATCATTCAGATATAATCAGCTACGAGGCACAGGTGTCCTGCAAAGACGGCAGCACTCGCCAGATCGACTTTCGCGCGACCTCAAACGAAGAACTCTTTTTTGTAATTTTCACCGACATAACTGAACGCTGCCGACTTGAAAAGCAACTGCGCATGGCCCACAAGATGGAGTCGGTTGGACGACTGGCCGGCGGTATTGCCCACGATTTTAACAATATGCTCGGCGTTATCATCGGCTATTCCGAAATGGCAATAGACAAGGTTAAAGACGATACAGAGCTGCTGGAAGACCTCAACGAAATTCTTGCCGCCGGGAAACGATCGCGCGAAATTACTAAACAATTGCTGGCCTTTGCGCGCAGACAGTCTATCAAACCAGTCTCTGTCGATCTCAACGAACTTGTCAACAGCATGCTGAATATGCTGAGACGATTACTCGGCGAAAACATCAACCTGACCTGGCTCCCTCAGAATGGCCTTTGGCCGGTAAAACTGGACCCTGCTCAGCTTGATCAGATGCTCGCTAATATCTGCATCAATTCACGCGATGCAATTTCAGGCTCCGGCAACATTATCATTGAAACCTCAAATGCAATTTTTGACAGCGAATATTGTTTTGCACATCAAGGCTTTGTTCCCGGTGAATTTGCCATGATTGCAATAAGCGATAACGGGCGTGGCATGAGCAAAGAAGCGCTAAAACACATTTTTGAGCCGTTTTTCACCACAAAAGGCATGGCTGCCGGCACTGGCATGGGACTGCCTACTGTTTACGGCATCGTCAAACAGAACAACGGATTTATCAACATCTACAGCGAGCTCAACCGCGGTAGCAGTGTTAAAATTTATCTGCCACGCCTGGTTAATGAGACAATGCCACAATCACAGCCACAAAAACCAGCGGTAAAAGGCAACAATGAACTGTTGCTTCTGGCCGAGGATGAGCCGATGCTGATGAAAATGACAAAAATGCTGCTGGAAAGGCTGGGTTATCAGGTCATGGCCGCAGGTACGCCTGGCAGGGCCCTTGAAATTGCCAGAAGCGAGAAAGGCAGCATTCAACTTCTCATCACCGATATTGTCATGCCAGAAATAGATGGTATAGCCCTTTCGGAGCAGATCAAAAAAATCCACCCGGAAATCAGAACCCTGTTCATGTCAGGCTACACCAGCGGCATGGTCACCAGTAACGCTATCGTCAAAACAGGATGCCATTTTATACAGAAACCATTTTCAATTGAAGAAATGGCCAGGCTCATCGATAAAATACTGAACAAGCCGGCAGACCAGACTGACTGACGTCAGGTCGGCCGCCCGAGGGCTTCACGAACAGCTTTCACCAGATCAGCATTAGAGAATGGCTTGGCAACAAAATTAATTCCTTCTTTGAGCACACCGTGCTGGGCAATTACATTGGCAGTATAACCCGACATAAACAGGCAACGAAGCCCTGGTCGGCAGATCTGTAGTTTTACATAAAGTTCGCGGCCATTCATTTCCGGCATAACCACATCGGTCAGCAGCAGATCTATTTTCTGCGCAGAATTTTCGCCCTGCCTGATCGCTTCTGTCGGGGAATCTGTCGCTATTACCGTATAGCCGACTCTTGTCAGCATTTTGCTGGCCAGCCGCAAAATTGACGGGTCATCTTCAACGATCAGAACTGTTTCGCCACTTCCCGCCACCGGTTTGCTGCCCTGGCTTTTAAGCATCTGCGTATGATGAATATCATACATGGGAATATAAATCTTAAACGTTGTGCCCTGCTCGATCTCGCTGTAAACATTTATAAATCCATGGTTCTGTTTAACAATACCAAAAACAGTTGCCAGACCAAGCCCGGTACCCTGCCCCACCGCTTTTGTTGTAAAGAATGGTTCGAAAATTTTATCTTTCGCTGCGGCATCAATGCCGCAACCATCGTCACTCACCGACAACTGAACGTAATCGCCAGTCAGAGTTCCGGGATGGTCTGAGCAGTAGTCTTCGTCAAATGCAACCGCAGTAGTCTCTATCAAAAGCTTGCCGGCGCCAGACATGGCATCACGGGCGTTAACACAGAGATTTGCCAGTATCTGACTGATCTGGGTCGGGTCCATCTTTACCGCCAGAGGGCCAGATCCAGGAACCCAGGTAAGACTTATTGCTTCTCCAATCAGTCGGCGCAGCATCTTGAGCATACCGTCTATAGTCTCATTCATATCGAGAATTCTGGGAGCAATAGTCTGCTTTCTCGCAAAAGCAAGCAGCTGACCGGTTATTTCAGCCGAACGCAAAGCCGCTTTGTGAATTTCTGAAAGATATTCATGCGGGGGAGATTCTTTATCGACAGAGTCCAAAGCCAGTTCAGCATAACCCAGTATAACTCCGAGCATGTTGTTGTAGTCATGGGCAACGCCGCCGGCCAGCTGACCTATGGCTTCCATTTTCTGAGCATGCTGCAGCTGCTCATTTAAACGAAGTTTTTCGGTGGTATCCTGCACAAACACCAGGGCACTGTCTTTGCCACGGTAATCAATCGGCGCAACTGTCACCTCAACCGGCACTTTGCTGCCATCCAGGCGGCGGATCACAATCGCAAGCGCCGGTTGTTTATTTTCAGAGCTAAGCGCGTCAACGCATCTGATATAGTTTTCATGTGCTGATTGATCAATTAAATCCAGAACCGCTTTGTTAAAAAGCTGAACAATGCTGGTTGCGCCAAACAATCGGCTGGTCTCATCATTGAGGTAAACAAAATTGCCATCTGATTGCACGAAAATGCCGGTCGGTGCCCCTTCGACCAGTGAACGAAACTGTGCTTCGCTCTGCTGGAGTTCACGCGTCTTTCGTGCGACCTGACGGCGCAGCGTCCAGGACCAGATAAATACCAGTAACAGTATAACCAGCAGTGGCGTGGTAATTGTCGCAAGGTAACGAAAAACTGCCCGGTAATCTTTTTCTCTGGCACCATAGATACCAAGCCACTTTTCCTGGATCTGACGGTATTCTCCCGACGCCTCAATCACCTTGAGTCCTTCAGTAAACTTGGCAAGCAAAGCCTTGTTGCCATTGGCAAAGGCAAAACAGTATTCGGTAGAATGCAATGGCTGGCGCGTCAGTTCAATATTCGCCAGTTTTTTTTCCTTGATCAGATGCATGGCCGTGAGACGCGGTGTCAATACAAAATCACCTTTGCCGTTGGAAAAATCATTGAGAGCAACTTCAAGACTGCTCGCAACAATCAGATTGGCTGCGATTTTCTTTGCAAGCATCATTTCATGCATAAAATCGCTGTCGATAACCATGACGCTCCTGCCGGCAAGATCTTCTAACCCGGCAGGCAGACTGGCAACATTACTGCGATATGCTATGACATACTCACAAATCGTATGGGGCGGTGAAAAATCGAACTTAAGATCGCGTTCTGTTGAATAGAGCATCCCCATAATCGCGTCAATTCTTCCTTGTGCAAGATCTTCTTTGACATCAGGCCAGTGCCCCAGCCTGATGTCAACATCGAGCCCGGCCGCGCGCGCCGTGGCACGCGTAATCTCTACAGCAAGGCCTGTGGCCTTGCCATTTTCATCGAAAAAATCATACGGCGGGTAATTGGCATCGCCACCAACAATTATTCGGCGAAAGGAAGGAATCTCCAGGCTGGCAAACCACTTGGCATGCAGCTGGCGATAGGTGCCATCAGCCATCGCCAGAGCCAGCCCTTCATTGATAAGCGCCAGAGTTCTACTGTCGCCCTTGTTTACTGCAAAACAAAAATCCTGGCGAAATTCCATTATTGGCTTGTTTATAACCCTGAGTTTTTTAAGACCAGTCTCTTCAAGCAGGCGAAGCGCTACCAGCCGCTGAATGACAACGGCATCACAGCCCTCCTGCGAAAGCGTCTTAAATGCATCCACGAAGCTGGGTTCAGTAATTATATTTATTCCACGATCGCTTCGGCGCAGAAATTCTTCGGCATTGTCGCCCTGCATTACTGCGACATTACGCCCGCGCAGATCAGCAAGATCATTGATGTCTTTGCTATCTTCTCTTACGACAATCGCACCATACATGGTCAGATAAGGCACCGAAAAATCAAAAAGCTCTTCGCGCTCGGGAGTTCGGCCAACCAGGGGCAGCGCCTGAATTTCACCACGCTCAAGCAGACCGCGCACCTGCACCCAGGTGCCTGTTGCAAAAGAGACTTCACACCCCATCTGCGCAGCAACTTTCTGCATAAGTTCGACAGAAAAACCATCTGCCCGACCATCTGGGTGAACAATGCAGAATGGTGGATAATCAATTTCGCAACCAGAAAGAATCACAGCAGGATTAGCGTGAAGATCTGCTTTCTGCGCTTCAACAACAGTGATAAACAGAAAAAAGTGGATCAGCAAAAGCAGGGTGAGCAGTAATTTATTTGTTTTCATTCAGCCGCAACCAGTTACATTTGTTTTCAAAGTGCCATAGTGATTTTCTGCAAATCAGAAAACCTGCTCACTTATTTACTGCCGCCTGCTTCCAGCCCAGAACTTTCGCTATCGCGACAGACAACTCTTCTCTGGTAAAAGGTTTGGCAATGAAGTTGACGTTGCTGTCCATCAACCCGTGGTGCGCAACAATCTTTTCGCCGTAACCCGACATGAACAGGCATTCAATATCGGGGCGCAATTCACATATCTCTTTGGCAAGAGTTCGACCATTCATCTCAGGCATGACCAGGTCAGTCAACAATAGATCTATTTTGCCGGGATTGGTCTTAACCAGACTGATTGCCTCAGATGGCTTTTCGACCGAAAGTATGGTCAAACCCATTGTCTGCAGCATTCTGCGGGTCATTCCGAGAAGTGCCACATCGTCATCGACCAGCAGGATGGTTTCATGCCCGTGCTTTGCATTAACAGTTTCGGCGACAGGTTCTTTCTCAGACTTTTCAGCATATCTGGGCAGATAAACGCGGAATGTGCTGCCTCTGCCCGGCGAGCTTTCAACATTCATAAAGCCGCCATTTTGCCTGACGATTTCTTTGACGATGGGCAAACCGAGGCCAGTGCCATGATCTTTGGTTGTGTGAAACGGTTTATACAGGTTGGCAATAGTCTGCGCATCCATGCCGCAGCCATTGTCTGCAACCTTTATCAGAACATAATCGCCGGGAACCCGCTCTTTAAGGTCCCCACTATCGCCATGGGCAATAGATATCGTCTCAACGCTGATAATAATGACCCCGGAACCTTCTATGGCTTCATAAGCATTAACACATAAATTTGCCAGTATCTGGTTTATCTGAACAGTATCGGTATTGACCAGGCATTGCGCCAGGGCAGGCTTCCATATCAGTTCGAGGTTATTGCCAATAAGGCGCCGCAGCAGCTTTAACATACCACTGACAGTTACGTTCAAGTCCTGCACTTTCTCTGAACGAGCCTGTTTTCTGGCAAATGTAAGCAACTGTCTGGTAAGTTCAGCAGAGTGCTCGGCAGCTTTGTAGATTTCCTGCAGATTCTCGTAAAGATGATGAGACGAGTCTATCCAGCTCAGAGCTATCTCGGCATGGCCGAGAATGACACTGAGCATATTGCTGAAATCATTAGCCACACCGCTGGCAAGACGGCCGACAACCTCTATTTTCTGAGACTGCTCCAGCTGCTCTATCAGAACCTTTTTATCTTCTTCAAGCAGCTTCAACTGCGCTCGCAACGCAGCATTTTCGCTCGGCAGATCCTGTTTCCCGTCGTTTGAATCAGACATGAGTACCCTCTTTTTGTTTATATAACCCCATAATCTTTATACGATCATTATACAATTTTAGTTGCGAAAAAAACATAAATTGGTTGAAACAGAAAAATTACAGAACCAGCAGTCTTTGCTACACTAATCATATCGCTAACAGTCTGCTTAGTCAAATTGTCAGCGCTGGCGAAAATAGCGTTGCCAATGACAGATGCTGGTGCTAGTATTAACGCTCAGATATATACTGTACAAAACTCACTGCATGGGTAGAAGGATCGAAGCCACACACAAACCGTGCAGAAGTGAGAAGTTGCTATGCAGGAAATTAACCGGTTGTTAATGCCCATTCTCGATCATCTACTGGAAAAACGAGGCTTCGATTTTTCCGGCTATCGCGTCTCCATGCTTGAACGCCGCATTAGCAGAAGATTGTCGGCAACTCAATGCAAAGATTTCCAGAGCTATCTTACATATTTAAGGCATAGCTCAGAAGAATTCGACATGCTTCTTGATGTGCTCACCATCCGCGTAAGCAGTTTTTTTCGTGATCCGCTGACCTTCGAGTTTCTGGCTGAAAGAATCTTGCCCTCTATCATTGATGAAAAGATCAGGCTTAAGGATAACTCTCTCCGAATCTGGTCAGCCGGGTGCGCCGCGGGCGAGGAGCCATATTCGGTAGCGATACTGGCTCATGAACTTCTGCAAAAAGAAAAACTTGCCATGAATCTGCACCTCTTTGCCACCGATATCGACGCCAACGTATTGAAAGAAGCTGAAAAGGCCGTATACAAAGCCTCCAGTCTCGAAAACATCAGGCATATATATCTGACCAGATATTTTACCCAAAAAGGGCAGACATTTCAGCTGCTCCCGGAGATCAGAAAACTGGTAAGCTTTTCACAATATGATATGCTTGATAAAAAGCGCGGAGTGCCAGCGGCAAGCATCTTTGGCAACTTTGATCTGGTGCTCTGCCGCAACCTGCTTATTTACTTTAATACCAACTATCAGAAAACGATTCTTGCGAAACTGCATCACGCCATTGCCCGGAACGGGGTTCTTATTCTGGGTCAGGCCGAAGCGCCAGATTTGCAGTATCGGCATTGTTTCAGCCGGGCAGTTGATTTCAGCCCGATTTACCGAAAGTGCCAGGAGAAAATAACCAATGAAGCTTAACGATCTCGAAATCAGCACCCAGCTGAAAGTCAGCCTTGGAACTATTCTGGTGTTCATCGTGCTTCTTGGCGCGATTGCCGGTCACAACGCGAACCTTATCTGGCAGCAGGCAGAGGGTCTTTACCGGCATCCCATGACGGTTCTCGGGGCCGTTGGCGATCTATGTTACAACGTATTGGCGATACATCGTGACATGAAAGACCTGTTTCTTGCCAGAAATGATGATGAAGTTCAGAAGATAATTCAGAATATCGTCATCTACGAAACTGATGCGCAAAAGCAACTCGAAATTCTGTCTGAGCGTTACCTGGGGCCACGCACTGACATTGACGAAGTCCGTATTTCTTTAGTGCAATGGAAAGCGATCCGGGAAGAAACCATCAGGATTTTAAGATCAGGAGACAGAGATAACGCAGCTCAGCGCACCAGATCTGCGGGCATTGGCGGCAATCACGCCGAACAGCTTCTGGCTCATGTAAAAGACGTGAGTGACTTTGCCAATAAAAAGGCGACCGAGTTTTACCAGAATGCCAGCAAACTCCATAACTCCCTGTATTCACAGATTGTTGCCATCGTCAGCCTTCTGACTGTTCTCACTGCGGTTCTTGGTTACTTTCTGTTCAGGCGGATTCGCCAACCGTTGCATGAACTGATCATGGCGGCGCAAGAGTTCCAGAATGAAAATTTTTCTATCCGTAGCAGCTTTGTTTCTAGAAATGAATTCGGAACACTTTCACGTGCATTCAACCAGATGGCGGATGCCATCTCACAACGTATCGAAACCGAGGAAAAAAATGCAGCTATCGCTAAGACCTTGATTATCGCCAACGAACTCAAGAAATTTGCTGAATCAGTTCTTCAGAAGTTTTTCGAAGTCACAGAATCGAATATGGGCGCTTTTTACGTTCGTACCAAGGACAGCAGACATTTCTCGCCACTCGCTACAACGGGTGTTAACCCAGAGCTTCTCGAAACGTTCGACGCCGAGATCTTTGAGGGAGAATTTGGCCAGGCTCTGAAAACCGGCCAGGTCTCACACATCAGGAACATTCAGCAGGAGACTGTATTTAAATTCAAAACCTTTGCCGGAACCTGTGTCCCTGGCGAAATCATTACCATTCCAGTCGTGGTGAACGGCAAAGTCCTGGCCATGCTGTCGCTCGCAAGTCTGGGTGCTTATTCTGAGGCAGCACTGAACGTCTTGAGCCAGCCGTCACTGATCGCTCTCAATACTGCTTTTGCCAATCTGCTGGCCAATGACGAAACCCGTCAAATGGCTGAAAAATTAAGAGAGAGCAACCATGAGTTAATTGCGCAGCAGGAAGAATTGCAGTCACAGGCTGAGGAGTTACAAACACAGACAGAAGAACTACATAAGCAAAATATCGAGCTGGAGCGGCAACGACTGGCAGTTGAAGAAGCCACTCGCCTCAAAAGCGCCTTTCTGTCAAACATGAGCCATGAACTTCGTACTCCGCTCAATTCTGTTATGGCTCTATCAAAGGTTATGATGATGCAGGCCGGGAATAAACTCAGCTCAGAAGAGTTAAATTACCTTGAGATCATCAGGCGCAATGGCAAAAACCTTCTTACCCTGATCAACGAAATCCTCGATCTTGCCAAGATTGAGTCTGGCAGAATGAATATCAACCCGCGTGCATTCGCACCTGGTCAGACTATCGAAAATATCATTGAAAGCCTGGCGCCTCTCGCCAGGGAAAAGAATATCGAGATCAGGGCGGAAATTACTAAAGATATCGAGCTGCTGGAAAGCGATGAACTCAGAGTACACGCGATTCTGCAGAACCTTATCGCCAATGCGGTCAAATTTACTGCGGTCGGCAGAATTACCGTCAAGGCAAAATCTACTGGCGAAAGGTTCGTAGTTCAGGTCGAAGATACAGGAATAGGCATAAGTACAGAAGATCTGCCCTACATTTTTGATGAGTTCAGGCAGGTTGACGGCTCTTCGGCAAGAAAGCACGAAGGCACCGGGCTCGGACTGGCTATTGCCCGAAAAACCGCGCGTATGCTGGGTGGAGAAATTGCGGCAACCAGCATCTACGGTCAGGGCTCCACCTTTACCCTGACCTTGCCGCTGGTCTGGCGCGGAGCCGAACCAATACGGGAAGACGTCGTCAGCAGAATTAACACGGGCATAAAATCGGCACGAAAAACAGTTCTTGTCGTCGATGATGAGCCAGAAGCGGCGGCAATGGTCTCGCGCTATCTGCTCCAGGAAGGATACAACACGATCACGGCCACGTCTGGCGAAGAGGCGCTTAAGCTGGCTGCCCGCGAACATCCTTTTGCCATAACTCTTGACATCATGATGCCTGACATGGACGGCTGGGAGGTCATGCAGGGTTTAAAGAACAACCACGAGACCCGCGATATTCCGGTCATTATCGTATCAATCTCTGAAGATCAGGCAACAGGTTTTGCACTCGGCGCCATCGGCTATGTTACCAAGCCAGTGTCCAGAGGCCTTCTTATCTCGGAAATCAACAAAATTGGCAAACCCGTGCCATGCTCGATCATGATCGTTGATGATAATGAGACTGATCGGCAGGAAATCGAACGGATCATTCAAGGTGAAGGAATGACGCCTATAATGGCTGAAAGCGGCTCTGACTGTTTAGAATTGCTCGGCAGAAATGTTCCTGATATTCTGGTTCTCGACCTGATGATGCCGGGAATAGACGGATTCGCAATATTGGAGAGCATCCGCAGGAATCAGGAGACAAGAGATCTGCCGGTCATCGTTGTTACGGCAAAAGACCTTACCGAAGATGACAGAAAGAAGCTTGCCGGTAGTGTATCATCGGTATTGGAGAAGAGTATGGCCCTGCCGGCAATTCTTCTTCAGGAAATCAAAAGATCTCTGCGAAGCCTGGATGCTCTGCAAAAACAGCGGGTATCTAAAAAATCGCCAGGCCGGCCGCGAATTTTACTGGTCGAGGACAATGAAGTCGCGATCATTCAGGTCAAATCGTTTCTGGAGAGCGCCAATTATATCGCCGGTGTCGCCAGAAATGCGCAGGAAGCCTTTGCTTACGTTGCCAGCACTATTCCGGATGGCATCATTCTCGACCTGATGATGCCTGAAATTGACGGGTTTGAAGTTCTCGAGAAAATTCGCAGCACTGAAGCTACGGCGCAGATTCCTGTTCTGATACTCACGGCCAGAGATTTGACAGCTGAAGACCTCAGAAGGCTCAGCTCCAACAATGTTAAACAGCTTGTGCAAAAAGGCAACATTGACCGGGAAGGTCTGCTTGACAAGATCGCATCTTTAATTACAAAAAAGCCCACCATTCTAATAATGGAGGACAACTCTGATAATATGGCGACCTTTAAGGCTGTTCTGCTAAGCAGTTATCAGATAATTGCAGCGACAGACGGCGAAATGGGGCTACAGATGGCCGCCAGAATTATGCCAGACCTGATTGTTCTTGATATGTCCCTGCCAAAGGTAGACGGATTCACTGTTGTCGGTCAGCTCAAAAGCGACGTTCAGCTCCGCAATATTCCGGTAATAGCTGTTACTGCGCGGGTAATGAAAGGTGACAGGGAAAAAATCATCCAGGCTGGCTGCGACGATTATATCGCCAAGCCAATTGACCCTGAGCAGTTTCTAGCAAAAATAGATGAATGGCTCAAAGGGTAGGATAACCTTATGCCAAAAATACTGCTTGTTGATGACAACAAAGATAATCTGGTAATCCTTGCCGCCCTGTTAAAGAACCTGATGCCGGAATTGACCGTGATCAGCGCTCAATCTGGCGCAGAAGGCATAGAAACGGCAACAGCCGGGCAACCTGATGTGATTCTGCTTGACGTCATGATGCCCGACATGGATGGTTTTGAAACCTGCCATCGGCTGACAACTGGCGAAAATACCAGGCACATCCCGGTGATATTGCTGACTGCCATCAAGGCTGACGCTACCAGCAGAATAAAAGGGCTCGAAATCGGCGCCAACTCTTTTCTGACCAAGCCGGTTGATGAAGCCGAACTCGTTTCTCAGGTCAGGGTCGCGCTGCGCATCAAAAAGGCCGAAGACGCCCTGCGTAAAGAAAGAAGAGAACTGGAAAAGCTGGTTCAAAAGCGCACTATCGCCCTGCAGGAAAGCGAGAGAAAATGGCGCAACATTCTCGTTAACACACCGCAGATAGGCATCAGCCTTGACACGCAGGCTCGTATCACTTTTGCCAACAAGCATTTTCTTAATTTGACTGGCTGGTCGAGAAAGGAAGTAATTGGCCAGGACTGGTTCGAGATGTTTATTCCAGCAGATATTCGCGATGAAATCAGCAAGGTGTTTCAGACAAGCATGAATAATGATAATGCCTTTGGCCATTCCACGCATGAGAACGACATTATTACCCGCGATGGTAGCCGGCTTACCGTCAGCTGGTCGAACGTTTTAACCAGAACATTGAATGGCGAAATAACGGATGTAACCTGTCTCGGTGTCGACATCACCGAACGCCGACGGGCAGAGAATGTGCTTAGAGAGACTAAAACGCTGCTCGAAACCGCCGGGCGCGTTGCTCATTTCGGTGGATGGAGCGTGAATCTTGCTGACAACAGGTCAAAATGGTCTGACGAAGTTTCGGCAATTCACGGGATGCCCACTGGTTATTCGCCGGACGCAAGTGAGGGAATGGCATTCTACGCACCAGAGTGGCAGGCCCGAATCAGCAAAGTGTTTAACGACTGCGCCAGCAAAGGTGTTCCTTACGACGAAGAGATGGAAATTATAACCAGTCACGGACGCAGGGTCTGGGTAAGAACCACAGGTCAGGCTGTCTATGATGAGTCTGGAAAAATCGTCAGGGTTGAAGGATCTTTTCAGGATATCAGCGCCCACAAACAGGCAGAAACAGAACTGAAAACCAGTAAAGATCAGATCAGGTTTCAAGAAGAACTTCTGCGTAACTCGCCGATGCTCACCGTATTTCACGATACTGACTTTAATGTAATATGGCACAACAAAGCATTCTCAGATGCTACCGGACTGGCGGCACACGAAATTACAGGTAAAAAATGCTACGCGGCCTGGGGACTGCAAGAACCATGCTGCAATTGCCCGAGTTTGCTGACGATGAAGAGCGGAGAACCGCATCAGGCAGAACTGATATTCAGCGCGCGCAATGAATTGCCAGCGAACCAGAAAAACTGGGATGTACGCTCCATTCCGGCTCGTAATGCCGAAAAAAAGGTCATCGGCGCCATCGAAATCGCATTGGATATCAGCGAGCGGGTTAAATTGAACAATCAATTCATGCAGGCACAGAAAATAGAATCAGTTGGCAGACTGGCCGGC
>MFYY01000172.1:16737-16925 GCA_001787855.1 Candidatus Riflebacteria bacterium GWC2_50_8
CGACTGCCTTAAAGAAATATTCAAAGCCGCCAGCCGCTCAAAGGAAATCACCCGACAACTCCTGGCTTTTGCACGCCAGCAAGCCATTTCTCCACAGCTGCTTGATTTAAACACTACAGTTGAGGGCATGCTTAAAATGCTGCGGCGCCTGATCAGCGAAAACATTGAACTTGTATGGAAACCGGACA
>MFYY01000172.1:16961-22613 GCA_001787855.1 Candidatus Riflebacteria bacterium GWC2_50_8
TCGACCAGATTCTCGCTAACTTATGTGTAAATGCGCGAGATGCCATAGACAATGTTGGCGAAGTAACTATTGAAACGAAAATGGTAAACATTGAACAAACATCCTGCGACTCTAATTCGGGCTTTATGCCGGACCGATTTGTAAAACTGTCAGTAACTGACACAGGCTGCGGCATGGATCAGCAGACAAAGAGCAAACTGTTTGAACCGTTTTTCACCACCAAAGATGCCGGTAAAGGAACTGGCCTCGGCCTGGCAACAGTTTATGGCATAGTCCAACAGAATCATGGCTTTATTGAAGTCATCAGCGAACCAGGAAAAGGCTCAGCTTTTCACATCTATCTGCCCTGCCATACAGATTCAGCTGAACTGTTGCCACTTGCCAGCACAGCAGCAGTTCCATCAGGGCATGGTGAAACCATCCTGATAGTAGAGGACGAATCAGCACTGCTTAAAATAAGTCAAATCCTGTTAAAAAAACTTAATTACAGAATTCTGGCGGCATCCACGCCGAATGAAGGCATTCGGCTCGCAAAAGAGTATGACGGGGAGATAAAACTTCTTCTTACCGATGTTATAATGCCAGAAATGAGCGGGCGCGATCTCGCCAGCATTCTTAGCAAACTCAGCCCAAATCTTAAAATACTGTTCATGTCAGGTTACACAGCAGATGTGATCGCCCACCACGGCGTGCTTGAAGAAGGAATACAATTCATTCAGAAACCATTTCTGGCCAGCGATCTTGCCCTTAAAGTTTACCAGGTGCTGCATAATTCCTGAAGTGTGCAACAAAGTTTTGCCTGGCCGCACCAGACTGTGTTAAAATCGAACCGAGGCATGGTCTGACTGCTGTAAGCAGACGAAGAAAAAATGAAAAAATGGCTAAAGAAAGATTCTACAAATCTTCATGGAATCTGCCTGGCGATCGCACCTGCAGATTCCGCATACTGACAGAATGAACAGCAGAGAATTACTTGATCAGGCGTTTCACGAACTGATAAACGGCAGAACACCAACTGTTGAGCTGTCAGAAGATTTGCATAAAGCTCTCATGGAAAAGGTTGTCCGCTTCAATGCTGAGCTGACACAAACAATCGCGCAGGCGTCAAACGGCAAGTCAGAGTCAATTCTTGATTACCAAGGCTCTCTGGCCGATGCAGTCAAGGCAATGCTGGCTAATTTGCAGCGCCTCGCCTGGCAAACCAATGCCGTCGCGAACGGCGATCTGACCCAGCAAGTTTCGGCTCTGGGCGAGTTTTCGAATTCGTTCAACAGAATAGTGGCAAATCTTCGCGAAAATCGAAAAACAATCGAGACACAAAACCAGGAGCTTGAAAGAGACTTGACTTTGGCCGAAGAAATTCAAAAAACCATGCTTGGAGAGCTTGCCAGAAACGATTTCATCGAAACTCATCTTATATACAGACCACTGCACAAGGTTTCTGGCGACTTTGTATTCACCTGCTGCAACAACGACAACCAGTTCTCGGCTTTTCTCGGCGATGTCAGCGGGCACGGCATCGCGGCAGCACTGATAACCATAATGACCAAGACTGCGTTAGAAACTATCATGCCGGATAATTCTCCTGACGAGGTAATGCGTCAACTCAACTCAATGCTCGCGGAATCAATACCCGAGGGTATGTATCTGACCGGAGCGCTTGTCAAGATCTGTCCCGATGGCAGAATGATCATGACCAATGCCGCTCACCCGGTAATCATAGTGCAGCAACATGATAGCGAGTTTATCAGCAAAATCAGCGGCACCGGCCTGTCTCTCGGGATGTTCAAAGAAGAAGTTGAAAAATACAGTAACAGCGAAATTCACCTGAAGTCTGGTGACCGCGTTTTTCTGTTTTCCGATGGCCTGCTCGATATAAAAACAGAAACCGGTTTTTTCGGCATGGAAGGTATTGCAGATCTTCTGCGTACATCGAAGCAGCGCAGTCTGGCAGAAACAATGCAGCAACTATATTCGACCATCGCAGAAGCTGCCGGCCAAAATGCCATTTCCGACGACCTGACCGTGCTGGCACTTGAATTCACCGGCACGAAAAGCTGACACAACCGTCTGAATCAATATTTTTTCATTTCTTTTTGAGTTATTTTGCTCAACAGCAGTTCAGCAACTTTGTCTTTCAGGATATCAGGCGAGAAGGGACGTGAGATCAACGAAGTCTTACCATCCTGGCCAGCAGCAAAGACAATTTCTTCGGTTATATCACCAGAGGTAAAAATGAAAGGGGTGGCTACGCCATCAGGGCTGGCACGAACTTCGTCGAGAAAGACCTTGCCGCTTGCATCTGGCAAGTCCCAGTCAGAAATAACAAGTAACATCCTTTCTGATGCAAGCACTTTTCTGGCGGTGGCGGCAGAATCAGTCTCAAATATTTCTGAAAACCCCATTTCTCTGAGAATTTTTGTAATCAGCATTCTCGTGCTTTCATAACTGACGACAACCATAATATTGCAGTTAAGGAGTGAATGACGTTGTTCAGAACAGGCATGGCTTTCATCAGGTCCGTCAGAAGCCTTGTCGCCTTGTGAAAAATCAATCCAGAATGACGTCTTGCCATCATCTGATGACTGAAAGTCAAGTCGACCGCAAAGAGTTCTGGCCATGAGCCTGGCAGAATAGACACCAAGCCCTGTCCCACCTGCCTTTCCATGGGTCACGTATTTTTCAACAAGCAATCTTGAACGAATTTCTGCTGGAATAACACCAGAGTTACTTACCTCGACCCGATGCCGTGAAGAATCGAAAGTCAAAAAAATCTTTTCTTCAACAGGAGACGATTCCAGAGCATTTTTGACCAGATTGGACAACAGGGAAAAAAAGAGAAATTCTTCGCCTGGCAAAATAAATGAAGCTTCGTCAAAATCGTGCTTACCATCGACGAAGATCTGCACATCAATTTTTTTAGCCTTAACCAGGCTATCCAGCTCAACTATCACCTGGCGAGCAACATTCAACACATTCACAGGCACGGGATTAATCGGGTACTGGTCGCGCTCCATTTTAACCAGATCCAGAGAGCGGTTGATCATCTCCAGCATTCGCAAACCAGATTTCTTCATTATCTTCAGCAATTCGATCTGTTCCGGTGACAGATTCTTATCGCGCAGCAGCATCGCTGGAGCATTGAGAAGCAAATTCAGCGGACTTTTCAAGTCGTGACAGGTTATACTTTCGACGATTTCACGAAGTTGAATGCTTTCTGTCAGAATTTCATTCTGCCTTTTCAGTTCAAGCTGCATCCGGCGTAATCTAAGGTGAATGTCAACCCTTGCCAGAACCTCTTCTGCCTGAAATGGCTTGCTTATATAGTCAACGCCGCCGTTTACAAAAGCCTTCATTTTGTTGTCAACGTCTTCAAGTGCGCTGATGAATACAATCGGAATCTCACACAGCTTCGCATCTGCCTTAAACCTTCGACAGGTCTCGAAACCATCCATTTCCGGCATCATGATATCCATCAGAATGAGATCCGGCGGGTTTTGAGAAGCCCCTGCAACCGCTTTCTCTCCGCGCGAAAAAACTACCGTTTCATAACCACGATAGCGCAGGATTGCTTCCAAAAGTGCTTGATTAGCCTCTACGTCGTCAACAATCATGACAACTGATTTTTTCGTTACAGTATCCATGCTTCCTCTATTCACCCTGAATATCGCTCTAAGCATTACCAGATTCAGGTAATTTTCAACTTTCTCTCAATAGTTAATGCTGAAGCTGCCCTGGCTATTACAAACACTGCGCCATTTACCAGTTTTACAATAATCGCGGCAACTTTACCGCCATCTCCCCCTCCCCTGTAAATAAAGAATCAGCAGCTCAAAACCAGCGAAATCTTCTGAAACCTAGTATTTCATTGACTCGAGACCGGCTTTGACATTGATATCCAACTCAGAATCGACAAATCTGCAGGCAATTTCCCAGCAACTATCGGCAATTTGCATAAACGCATCGAGAATGTCGGGATCAAAGTGCTTGCCGCGCCCCTCAAACATTATCTGCAACGCCTTTTCCTTTGAGAACGGGGGCTTGTAAACCCGCCGACTGATCAACGCGTCGAACACATCAGCAACCGCCATGAGGCGAGCAGAAATCGGGATTGCATCACCGGAAATTCCCTCAGGATAACCGCTGCCATCCCACTTTTCCTGGTGATAACAGGAAATTTCTCGCGCAACCTGCAAAAAAGAAACAGAAACGCTCAAACGCTTTTCTGCAGCCAGAATTGCATCTCGACCAATGATGGTGTGACGCTTCATGATTTCGAATTCTTCTGGGGTAAACTTGCCAGGCTTGAGAAGAATGTGGTCAGGAATGCCGACTTTGCCAATATCATGAAGAGGGGCCGACTTAAAAAGCAACTCAATGGTTTCATCGGTTAAATATTCGGAAAACCGCGGATGAGTCTTAAGTTTGACCGCCAGCTCTCTCACGTAGAACTGTGTACGCCTGATATGATTACCAGTCTCATTATCGCGAGTTTCGGCAAGCGAAGCCATCGCCATAATCGTAACATCTTTGATGATGTTTACCTCGTGGGTGCGGCGCACAACCTCCTGCTCAAGATACGCATTCTTGTCACGCAGAAAATCGCGCGAATTTTTGAGCAGGATATGATTCTTAACGCGCAAAAGAACGATAGAAGGATTTATAGGCTTCGTAATATAGTCAGCAGCACCGAGTTCAAGACCACACTCCTCATCATCCTCATCAGCTTTTGCGGTCAGAAAGATTACCGGAATATCACGAGTTGCAGGTTCTGCCTTCAAACGGCGAAGTACTTCATAGCCGTCCATTTCCGGCATCATGACATCGAGAAGAATGAGATCTGGTGGATGGTCTGAATTGGCTATTTCCAAGGCCTTTGCTCCAGACGTTGCTATCTTGGTAATGTATTTTTTTTTGAGGAGAACACTGATCAAAACAAGATTATCTGGTGTATCATCGACGACCAGAACTGTAGATCGCAAATCTGTCTGCATATCCATAAATCTGTAACTCCTGTCAGGAGAATCTCGATATAATGCAATATCAGAGCAACGCTCTGATTTCTGATAAATTATCAGCTTTCGGAACTTTCTGCATCACGGGCTCAAAAGCATCCTTAAAGTGTGTCTAACACTTTTTCCCTCTAGTTTTATTCTACCGCCCACGATTTATTTCTGCAAACACATTGCAAAACATGCCGTGACAACCTTCCACAGCCAGCAACAATCAAAACCAGCACAATTTAGGAACGATATTTTGCCTATAACAATCTTACGCTGCCCTGGCGCAGAATAGCAGGTGGGGAAACAGTAAAATCAGCAACAGTAGAGGGAAGCGCTGGTTTAAGAACGCCGGCGTCGATCAGCCAGTCGGCTTCATTGGCGAACTCGGCGGCAAGATTTGCCGGGTCACAGTCTGATGGTTCACCCGAGCGGTTGGCGCTGGTGGTCAACAATTTGTGGTCATAGCCCGCAAGCAACTTCTGCAGCTGCAGATGCGCCGGGATGCGTACACCGATTTTCCCAAACGTGAACGCGCAGAGACTTTGGTGATCGGGCTTATGCAGTATCGCGGTCAGCGCGCCCGGCCAATATTGCTGTAAATTTTGCTTAAGCTCAGCGGTGAGATTGAAACCAGTCTGCTTCAGCTGCT
>MFYY01000173.1:0-3116 GCA_001787855.1 Candidatus Riflebacteria bacterium GWC2_50_8
CAGTTCCGGGGTCCAGACGTTGCCCGGCCACTCAAACACGCGCGAAGGTTTTGCAGAGGCCTCAGGCTTTTTGCTGAAACATTGATAAACATTTTTGCCATTAATCTTAAGCCGGTTAGAGGAAAAAATAAGTTCGCTGCCATCGTGCGCCAGCATGCCGTGGTAGTTGCTACCATCTCCCTTTTCGAGAGTGTCGACGCTGGCGTAAACAAGGCGGCCGACCGGAACCGGAGCGCTGGCAACCGGCACGTCTGTTGTGACTGGCAACGCCGCCGACGGCGAAGCTTCTATCATTTCCTGGGCGTCTGACGCTACTTCGAATTGGGGCTGGGATGAAGCAAGCTCTGACTTATTAGCATTGACAAATCCGGAAACAGCCTCCTGAAATTCAGATGTTTCGGCAGGCTGCGCTGCAGCCGAAGCCTGGTCGGCAAGTTTATCAAGCAGTTGCGGATTGACCCCAACCCAGCTTTCTGGAGACATTGGCGTACGCTTGATTGCAGCCGAGTCGGAGGCTGACAACAAATCGAGCACAGAAGGCCGGTCTGGCGCTGTCGGGTCGGCAACAGCTGCAGTCTGGCTGGCGGTTTCCGACGAATTCAAGGCTCCTAAAAAAGAGTGCTCCCAGGCACGGCCCTTGAAGAAAAATGTATCAAACAGGCTGCCGGCAACAGCGCCGGCCAGAAAAATGACGAGTCCAAGAATCATGCGTCGACGATAGCGTTGACGCCTTTTTTGCGGGGTATCGCAGTCGGGGCAGTTAACAACCCTTGGCGGCAATTTGCTTCCGCATCTGAAACAATACATGTGAGTTCTCCTTGAAAATTTCGCAATTGAATTATAACCTATCCTGCCGCTTGTTAAAACACCAAAGGCGATTTTTTGGCATTACAGGAAAAAACTATGGATAAAAAGCAGATCGGGCAGTTGTTTATCGTGGGCTATCAGGGCGAAGAGCCGAGCAGTGAATTTTTACGATTTGTTGAAGAATGGGGAATCGGCGGCGTAATTGTCTTTGCGCGCAACCTCTCAGATCCTGCACAGTTGCCGGCGCACCTGGCGCGCATCAACGAAGCGGCCGGACAGCAGGTTTTCACTTCTATCGACCAGGAAGGCGGCCTGGTGCTGCGTATACTGAGTCGAGGCAGCCTGTTTCCATCAGCAATGGCTCTATCAGCCACTGGCAGCATTGAGCTCACCGAACAATGCCATGAAGCTATCGGCCGCGAAATGCTCAGTCTTGGACTGAACTGGAACCTGGCACCAGTTCTCGACATCAACCACCCCGACAACCCGGGCATTGGCGCGCGATCGTTCGCAGACACGCCGCAGCGCGTCGCAGAGTATGGCTGTGCGGCAATCCGCGGACTACAGAAAGCCGGCGTTCTTGCCTGTGCCAAGCATTTTCCCGGCAAAGGGCATGCCCGGGTCGACTCACATCTGACTTTGCCGTCAATTCCTTACGATGCCGAAAGACTCGAGCGCTTTGAATTACTGCCATTTGCCGAAGCAATTAAGAATGATGTCGCTGCGATCATGACTGCGCACGTTTTCTTTCCAGCTTACGAAAGCACAAAAGATCTGCCGGCCACTCTATCAAAGTCTGTTTTAACCGGGCTTTTGCGCGAAAAACTTGGATTTAAAGGCATACTGGTCACCGACGACCTCGAAATGGGTGCAATAACCGAATCTTACGGCATAGCACAGGCCGCCAACCTGTCGTTTCATGCCGGCGCCGACCTGCTGCTCATCTGCCACAGCATTGAACAGCAGAGACTGGCGGCCGAGACAATAATGAAAAGTCTGTCGACGAATTCAGCCACCGGCCAGCGTCTTGAAGAGAGTCTGCAACGCATCAGTCATGCACGCAAAAAGCTTGCCCAGCAAGGCTCAAAAGAGGAACTGCCTGAGTTAAAAAAGCAGCACGAACCGCTTATTGAGCGCTTGCACACTGAATCTGTGCGCTTTCTGCGTTATGAATCGTCAATGGTGCCACTCGACGCGTCGAGCGGACGCACCGTTTTCTGCGTACCGCAAATTTCGGCGCTGGTGCAGGTTGAAGAAGAGCACCAGCAGGGCAGCCTCAAATCGCTGATCGAGCAGGAATATCCACAGGCAGAAACCATCGTGTATGATCCCAAGGCCTCAGAAACCGATCTTATAGCTCAGATCGACAGAGAAATCGCTGCCGGCAAAGCGGTTTCCCAGATGGTTTTTTTGACCTACAATGCGCATCTTTTCAAAGGTCAGCTTGCCGCGATAAATCAATTTTCGCGCAAAATCAGGCAATTTGCGGTAGCCGCACTGCGCAACCCATACGACCTGGCCAATCTACCGCAGATAAAAACTTGCGCCGCCACTTTTGGATTCAGGACTCCAGCGGTCAAAGCCCTTCTGCAGGTATTCAATGGCAAAGTTTCGCCACAGACCAAACCCTGGCCTGTCGATATATCAGGCTGGTAAGGCCTTGTAACGCAATAACTGTTACCATTTCAATGATTCGGCGGCCATAAGCGCCTGTCAGGAACTAACCACTGGCATGCTTATTTTCTAACTGGCCCTAAATTCAAGCTAAGTTATTGCACGCATAATGCCGATGAGTTTTCCAGAATAAAATGCTGGAGGCTAAATTCATGTGGCAACTAGAAGTTAAAATAATTGCGCTGACCCTGGTTTACTTCACGGGGTGGTTCATGTTCGAAAAGGTATTCTCAGTTATCTGGAGCCGCCTGACCGGTGGAACCGATAAAGATTCCGGCTTGCCCAGAGCACGACGCAAGGTCGTTCCGCTGGCTACCGTCACTCCGGTCGACCAGACCTGGCGTTACATCAAAGGTCTGAGCAGCCCTGACTGGCGAATTCGCCGCATTTCGTGCATTCAGCTTGGCGACCGCCGCGGCACCGCAGTAGTAGAAGCACTGATTGAGGCGCTCGAAGACCCTCGCGAAGAAGTAAGTCTGGCCGCAGGTGAAGCGCTTACCCGCATTGGCGACCCTGCAGCAATCGAAGCCCTGACCAGTCACTGCAGCAAGCTCGAAACCCGCTCGATGCGTTCATACGAGAATTATCGGGCCGCCTGACCCGATCTGTCGATTCCCAAACAGGACCAAAGGTGC
>MFYY01000173.1:3127-6954 GCA_001787855.1 Candidatus Riflebacteria bacterium GWC2_50_8
TGATTACAGTTAGACTTTGAACCGCATGAAAGAAATACTTAAAATTGATAACTCGCTGAGATTGAGGCTTATGCGAATAAGCTTCGGTCTGTTGCTCGTCAGCCTTATCATATTGGTGAGGGAAATTGGCTGGCGCGACGTTGGCGCCTGGCCGGCCGGTGTGGCGCTGAGCGTTCTGCTGGCAAGCCTGGCGCTGCTTGTCTATCTCGCCACTCGCGGGAAAACTGTGCATGAACGGCAAACTGACGGCGTCGCATCGGCACAATATGGTATTCCATCTTATGATCGGGTTCCCGGTGCAACGACTGGAACCGACACCATGAGCATTCACTATCTTCTGCATCTTGCTGAGCCCGGAAGCACCAGCAACAGCCGCATCAGCCGCGCACTGTGCCTGCTTGTCGAACAAATGCCGGATAAAATTTTTGCTATCTACACTGTCAGCGCCAACAGACTTGAGTTTGCCGGTGGAGCACGCATTAATTCACGTCAAAAAAGCGAAACGATCAAAGCTGCAGACCAACTGATCGAAGAGTTGTCGACCCGGGTTAACAGCTGCATTGATGGCAGAGCGCTCAAGCAGCCTGACAGTTTCATTAAGCCGCTGAGTTTTTCTCGCAGCGACGATTTAGAAGACGGACTGCTGCTTCCGGTAGCGCACAATGGCGAACTGTTCGCTGTACTGGCCGCACTGTCTACTTCGAGAACAGAATTTATCAGTAACGAGAAGGATTTGCTGCAACACTTCTGTGCAAGCCTGGCAATACTTTTTAACAATCAACGCCGGCTCGGGGAGTCCAATGATGACAAACAGGCAGAAGCAGAAAACCGGCTGACGCACAGGCTTTTCGCAGAACTCCTTCCTGAAAGCGCAAAGGCGGTAGCGGGTTGGGACATAGCACAGTTGACCGGCTACAGCAGCGATCACAGTGGTGATTTTCACGACTACATAAGTCTGCCTGGCAACCGAATGCTTATCATTGCCGGCAAAACATCGGGAAGAGGCATAAACGCAGCTCTTTATGTCGCCCGACTGCGCACGATGCTGAGCTGCCTCAGCGAGAATTGTTTGAGCCCTGCTGATCTGCTCAACAACCTCTCAGTCAGGCTGACCGGTGACAAATCGCTTGATCTTTTTGCTTCGCTGATCGCCATACAGATAAAAGCGAACGACCGAAATATCACTCTGGCAGTGGCCGGACACGCAACTCCCCTGATCAATCGACCGCGTAGCGGTTATGTAGAGATACCGACATTAGCCACAGGCGTTCCGCTCGGGCTTTTCAGCCAAGGAATCGAGGCGTATCAGAATCAGGTTATTCAGTTGTTGCCCGGAGACGGTATTTTAATTTATACTGACGGGGCGATTGATTTTGCCGGGGCGCAGGGCAGTCATTTTGGCAGCGAAGACCTCAAGGTGCTTCTCGACAAGATGCCTGAGCAATACGCAGACGATCTGCTGGCGAACCTGGCAGAGCAGCTGATACCGGAAAATTTCAGAAACAGACCGTTGGAAGATTACACTTTTATATACGCCAGCACGGAGTAGAGCGATGAACGAAGCAGACCCGATTATTGAGCAACATTTATTCATGAGCGAACGTAAGGAGCGCGAAGTTTATCAGAGCGCGTTCGAGAAAATTTTTACTTTCCCGGTAGCCGATATAATTGTTGAATATACCGATCAGCCAGATGAGAGCTATTCAACGATCAACGACCGCACCAAGAAGATCCTGATCAACCTTCCCAAACCGGACAAGATAAATTGCATCAACGGACGTTTCAGCGATGGGGGCAGTTTCAGACTGCAGAGCAGCAACCTGCACGTCTGCATACATGAGAGCGAATACAATTACGACCTTATCTCAAGCCTGAAGAATTTTCTCGGTCCGGTTTTTCCGCTCTGGTTATTCAGAAATCCTTATATCTGGGGCGTAAACATCTACGAAGATTACGAGCGCCAGCACTTTTTCGATGTTCGCAATTTTTCGGCGCGTTCACAGCACCTCGAAGAGCCTGAAATAGATATTTTCCGCCGCGATGATGGCGTTATTCACAAGTATCGCTTTTTCACGAAAGAACAGTATGAACCTGAAGAAGGCCTGAAGTCTCTGGCACCGCATTTTATGGGCATGCGCCAGGGTCTGCAGAAGCGCAACTATGAAGGCCTTGAAGTGCTGCACATGTATTGCACTGACAGACCATCGTTCAGAAGGTTTGACCCGCGCACCAAGCTGGGCAAAGACATAAAATCAGTTCTATCACTCGACTAACCGAAACAGGAGATCGTTAATGGCAGATAGTGCGACTTATCGTGAGGGATTGCTTGACGAGGTAATTGACGCCTGTATAAAGCATTTGCGCACTCACCCCAACGATCATGAAAAGCTGTTTTATCTCGGCAACGCTTTTTATCTCAAGAAACAGTATGACAAAGCCTCTTTCTGTTATGTCAAAGCGGTCAATCAGAACCCGAAAAATCCTGTCTACTACAGCCATCTCGGTCACTCATACCGCGAACTTGGCGACCGCGACCAGGCAATCGCTTCTTACGAATCGGTTCTGACCCTGAACCCCCGTTTTGCCGATACCCACTTCAACGTCGGGCTGATTTTTTACGAAAACAAAACTTATGACAAGGCACTGGCCAGTTTTGCCAATGCGCTGGCGATTAACCCGCGTTACGCAGCTGCTCGTTACCATGTAGCACGCATATATGAAGATCAGGGTGCGATCAGCAAGGCAGTAAAAGAGTATCGACAGATCATTGAAGAAATGCTCGGCGAAAAACTTGAGCGCAGCAGTGTTACCATTGATCTGGGCGCGGTGTTCTCTGATCTGGGCCTGCTTGATCAGGCAGAAGCTGAATACCGTCGCCTGATCAAGGATCATCCGGAATATGCCGACCTGCATTTCCATCTCGGCATAATTCTCAAGAAAAAAGATCTCGATGACGAAGCCATGGAAGAATTCAGAATAGCCATCAAGCTTAACCCGCATTATATGGAAGCGCGCCGCCAATACTGGGAGTCCGCGCAGTAAGACGTCGTAAAGCCTGAGGGTGCTTTGCACTCTTTTAAGAATTTCGCATTTGTGACAGCGGGTTTTTAGCAGCAAACCACACCCTCTCATTTCTGCCCACCTCCGTGCCCTTGTGCCTTTGTGAGAAAATTTATTTTCCTTCTCAACGACAACTTTTGAGCTATAATTGCAGGTTTTTATTAAAGTTATTCAATTTTAGACTGGTTTAGATTATAATCTCTGTGTGAAATTTTATTCACACCATCGTTAATCAGCGCGAAATAAGGCTTAACTGTTCATGTTTAAGCGTAAGAAAATAGGTCAGCTGCTTATCGAAGCAGGGCACGTAGGTGAGAAAGAGCTCAATATAGCCCTTGCCGAGCAAAAAAAGCGTGGCAAGCGCATTGGGCAGGTTCTCATCGAGCTTGGCTACCTTACCGAAGACAAGCTTCTGCCAATTCTCGGCAAACAGCTCAAAGTTCCCTTCGTTGATCTGACCAAGGTAGAGATCAAGCCTGAAGTCCTCAAAATGGTGCCCGAAAAGATCTGCCGCAAGCACATTCTGGTACCGATCAGCTTTGACGGCAAGAGCCTGATGATAGGCATGGCAGACCCTCTCGACGTGTTCATCATTGATGAGATTCAGTTTCAGAACAACTGCGAAGTCGTCAGGGCCATCTGTTCAGAAAATCAGATTGCAGATACTACCGACAAGCTCTATGTTGCAGGTGCTATGGCCGACGCTCTCAGCGCCATGGGTGTCGGAGATGAAGACGTCGGTGGCGGCGCGCTGGATGGCCTTAAAA
>MFYY01000174.1:0-3836 GCA_001787855.1 Candidatus Riflebacteria bacterium GWC2_50_8
GCATCAAATACGTTACCGCCAGCGATTATGAATGTCTCGAAGCGTTCTATACACTGAGCCGCACCGAAGGCATAATTCCGGCACTCGAAAGCGCGCACGCTGTGGCGTATGCGCTAAAACTCGCCAATGAAAAGAAATACCAGTCGATTCTGATCAACCTCAGCGGACGAGGCGACAAAGACATCGACTTCGTCTCCGAAAAATACGGTTTCTCACTCGAGGAGTTCAAACAGCGCTACACAGAAGCTAACCGGCAATAGACTTCATTGCCGGTTAGCGTTTATTATTTTGGTATGACCAGGCTTTGAAAATACGATGTTAGAGGCACCGCAAAAAAGCCACCAGTTCCTGTTTTTCCTTTGCATCCAAGCGGAGTTGCTGAATGAGGTTGAAGTATTCCACAATATCCTCAAGAGTTAAACAGCGGCCGTCATGCATGTAAGGCGGAGAGTCTTTGATTCCCCGCAACGGGAATGTCTTTATCGGTCCGTCATTCGCCATCATCATCCCATTTACCATTTCCTGCTTGTAAAAGCGTTCTGCTTTAAGGTCATGCATGGTGTTGTCGGTGTAATAAGGAGCCGGATGGCAGGCGGCGCAACGTGCCTTCTCGCGGAAAAGCTTTTCCCCGTTCAGTTCGTCGGGAGTGGCCCTGGTCTTGTCGAGCTCGCCATAAATGTCCAGCTTGGGAGCCGGCGGAAAATCTAGTAGAGCCAGAAATTCTGCCATATGATGCACCTGAGTGGCTCTTTCGAGAGTGTTAACTCCCTTCTTGACCGCCATGCAGATGTCGCCATCAAAATACGCCGCGCGTTGCTCGAACTCCGTAAAATCCTCAACGCTCTTGAGGGCTCGTTGAGAGCCGAAGAGGCGCTGAATATTCACGCCCCGCAGGGTGGGAGTGTCAATCCGGTGGCGAAATTCCTGCGGGCGAATGTCACCGACAAGGTGGTTTGCTCCGTTGGTATGCCCGTTGGCATGGCAATCAAAACAGGTCACACCCAGGCTTGGCTTATCGCTGCGCCGGTCTTCAGTAGCATTAAACTGTTGTTGCGGAAACTGGGTCAGCAGCAGACGAAGACCGTCAAGCTGTTTGGGGTTCAGAATGCCGTTGAAAATCTCGTAGTAGTTGTCTATGGTTATGAGTCGTCCCTTTGCCACATCACCAAGGTCCGGGCGCGTCGTCAAATACATGGCCGGTGCCGGATCCGCCAGGAAGTGCTCGGGAAGATCGAAGTCCAGATCAAATCGAACCAGACGGGGAAGCACTTTTGCAATCATTTCCGGAAAGAGCATTCCCCCTTCGGCGTGATCAGCAAATGGTAGGGGTTTATAGGGAAAGACCCCTTTTGCTTTTATCTGTTCAGGTGACAATGTATTCAACTGCTCCCAGGTAACAGCCTGAAGTTTTGCGGTTGGCCCCACGGGAACAGGCTTCCCTCCAGACATGACAACGTGGGAATCGGATTTTTTGGTCAGGTCGTATCTGGAATTCAGCATATCCGAATGCTCTTTTGCCCGTTCAGCTTTCACCGCCATACGGGCTGCTTTGATTTGATCAAAAGTGACATCCTGATTCGTGGGACCATAACTGGAAATGACTTTTTCCTCCGCGAAAATCGCTGTGGTTACAGCTCCGGCTGCCAAAAAAAGGCAGATGCCAATGAACGACATGCCAAAGTTTCTTTTTGATAACATTTTTCAATTCTCCCTTTTTTCTAATGATGCTTCAGTTGTGCCAATGACAACCGGCTATCCCGACTGGCCCTGTCCATGACCTTTTCAACCGACGAATTTTGCCAGTTCCGTGTTGAATTTGTCTTTCTCTTCGAAGAACAGGCCATGCCCGCTTTTTTCGAATGGGACCAGCGTTGCGTCCTTTATTCCAGCTGCCAGAGCTTGCCCCAGGTGATAAGGACAAATCTGGTCATTTTTTGAGTGAAAGACCGTCGTTGGAACACTTACTTTTACCAAAACTTCCCGCAAATCGGCGTCTCGTAGAACCTTCAGGCAGGCTAAGGTTGCCTGCGGGGACGCTTCCATTCCCATGCTGTAAAACCATTCGGCCATTTTGGGCGAGACAGTATTTTCGCTGTGGAAAAAGATCTTGCCAAAACTGTCTACAAGCTTGGGCCTGTCGGTGATGCACACTTCAATGAATTCATCAACGGCGGACGTTTCGAGGCCATAGGGAAACCCGGATCTTTTGGTAAAACACGGCGCGGCCGCCCCAAAAAGGGCCAGTCTGGCCACTCTTGCATGCTTATGGCGAGCCAGGTAATGCAAAGAGATGGCGCCTCCCATTGAATGACCGGCCAACGTGACCTCTTTCAAATCAAGAGTATCAAGAACTTTCTTGATGTCATCGGTGAAGACATCGTAGTTATAGTCGCCCCAGGGCGCAGACGATTTGCCGAATCCCCGCAGCGAAATTCCGACACATCGATAGCCCTGTTTTACCAGATGAGTGAACTGGTACTCATACATCTCGTGACTCAATGGCCAGCCTGGAATAAAGACAATGGTTTTGCCTTTTCCCCAATCACGAATATGGAGGCAAACATTTGGCTCAACTTCAATAAACTCGGAATTTTTCATTTTCTTCTCCTTATTTTTCCTCTCACTTTGCCCCCGAAATTCTCAGACCTTTTCGAATTGATCTTTTCCCACTCCGCATTCAGGACAAACCCATGAGCTGGGAAGATCGGCGAACTTTGTCCCCGCAACTATACCCTGCGTAGAATCCCCGTTGGCCGGATCATAAATGTACCCGCACACATTGCATTTGTATTTTTCCATAGCTTTTTCTCCTTATCATTCGTTTCTATGTTTCAGGAACTTTCGCAATCAAACCTTGAGGTTTTTCCACTAAAGGTTCGAGGCGGAGAATTCCCAATTCGCCAGGTTTTCAAGGATCACCTTTATAAAATCAACCCGCCTGTTCTGGAAATCGAGATAGTAGGCATGTTCCCAGACATCAACCACAAAGAGCGGCTTTTTATTCGTGGTCAATGGAGTTTCCGCATTGGAAGTTGTAACGATTTTCAATCGTTCTCCGTCTTTTACCAGCCATACCCAACCACTCCCGAAAAGAGATTTTCCGGAATTCGTGAATTCTTCTTTAAACTGGGCAAAACTCCCAAAACTTTCTTCTATGAGTTTTGCAAGCTTCCCTTGAGGCTTTCCTCCACCTTGAGGTTTCAGGCATTGCCAGAAAAATGCATGGTTCCATGCCTGAGCGACGTTATTAAAAAGGGGCGTCTGGTCGGCCTTTTCGGCAGTTGCTTTGATTATTTCTTCAATAGATTGATTCTCAAGAGAGCATCCTTTGAGAAGCTCGTTGGCGTTATTAACATAGGCGGCATGATGTTTTCCATAGTGGAAAGCCAACGTTTGCGAAGAAATAAAGGGTTCCAGAGCAGATTGATCAAAAGGAAGTGGCGCAAAAATCACCGGCGGTTTTTCCTGGGCGAAAGCCGGATGAAGAATTCCAAGCAAAAGGCTGCCACAAAAAACGAACCAACGGAAACTCCGTCGGATAGCTTGATTTCCAGTCATTCACACATCCTCCAGTAGTTTTATGGGAATTTCGCTCTCAACTTTTCCAGATTACCAACGCACTGGCAAATGGGAAATCCTTTCTAATAAACAGAAAAATGACTGAAACAGACTATTCTCACGTGAGAGCAATTGCATCTGGTCGCGTTCAACAAAAAGTGAACTTAATAAAGCACTACGAGCAGTAAAAAAAAGGACAAAATCAAATACAGCATAATCTGCTGTTCGAGTGGAACATCGGTCTTTGGCTCAAAAGCCAGGTGAATGGACTGTATTAC
>MFYY01000174.1:3917-5771 GCA_001787855.1 Candidatus Riflebacteria bacterium GWC2_50_8
GCATCGACCGTATACACCAGTGAGCGGCCGGTTTGCGCAGCTTCGATAAGTGCGAGATGCAGAAGATACTCGCCAATCCTGCGTTGACGCATGCCTGGCTGCACTTCGATGTATACCTCGACATAATGCGGGGTCAAATGAATCGACTTGATGTATCCCTGAATCTGGCCTTCTGCCAGCAGATAGAGGGCAAAATTGCCGGCGGCGCCCTCGCTACGACGCTGCAGTTTCAGTTCATGCAACGGCCCGGATAAATCTGCCGCCGCGCTCTGTCGGCTTTGTCCCGATGCAGCGCAGCCTTCAAAAAAAATCAGCGAGTTCTGCCTGAGGTAATTGCCGGCGAACAATTCAGAACATTTCTGTGGCACCAGCAGGTTGGTTTCGGCTGACGGCAGCAGTGGCAGCGCACTTGCCGCCGCACTCCCCTGTCCCAGCATGCGTGCGATGTTCCAGTCTCCGCTGCCAGACTCGGCCGGCAGATAAAGCCAGCCGCCGCCGTTCTCGAAAGCATTATCAGGAAACAAATTAACAGCAGAATCGGTGTTGAGACGGTGTATCTCATCGACGTAGCTGCGCTCGTTTTCGAGCAGCATCAGCCGCAAATCCTCGAATCTGCTCATCAGCGTTTTTTATGCCCGGCCCGACGGTCTGATCTGTCGACTGGTGCGCCACTTCGTCTGTTATCAGGCTTGTGCGAAACTTTATCGCGACGAGGCGCGTCATCGCGCTGCCCGGTGCCACCTCTTTTGTCCGGACCCTGTATCAGATTGCGCGCCTTCAGGCGGTCAGAATGGCTGCGGGCAACTCGAATTGGTCTTCCGGAAAGATCCATGCCGGTGTAATACATGGCAGTGGCAAGGCTTCCCGGCGTTGGCGTGAATTCCTGCAGCTGTTCGTGCACAAGATTCAGCTGTTTGATCTTGTCGGCAAGCATCTGGTCTGCAGAATCTGAGCCAGGAAACGCAGTCATCAGATAAGGCACGAGAAACAGCTTTTTATCGGCTTCGCGGCAGCTCTGATAAAAGCGCGCGGCGAACCCGGCAAAATCGGCGTTTTCACCCTTGCGCATCAGTGCCAGCACCTGCTTGTCAAAATGCTCGGGCGCGACTTTGAGCTGCCCCGAGACATGGTTGAAGACGATGTATTTAAAATGGTCCCATTCATCTGGCCTGACGAGGTCGTAACGAATTCCCGAACCGAGAAATACCTTTTTGACGCCTGGCACTGCTGCGGCGGCCTGCAGCAGATCGCGCAAAGGCTTGAGACTGCACTGCAGATTCGGACAGTTCGACGGGTAAATGCACATGCGACGATCACAGCCGTCGGAGCGGCATTCCCAGCCATACATGTTGACCGACGGACCGCCAATATCAGGTATAACGCCCTTAAAATCAGGATGTTCAGGAAATCGCGCAATCTCGGCGAGAATACTGTGCTGCGTGCGCGAGCGGATCATGCGCCCCTGATGCAGAGACAGAGCGCAGAAGGTGCAGGTGCCAAGACAGCCACGATGCGACTGCACAGAAAACTGCACCGGCTCAAGTCCGGCAATCGGCGAGGAATATAATGGGTGTGAGCGCCGGTTAAAATGGAGCGTTCCCATAATCTGCGGTTCGGCGATAAAATCGCTGCGCTCCGGAGGAAAACAGAGAATATCGCCCTTCGGATGCTGCTGAATGAGAATTTTGCCGCCCGGCCGCACCGAATTATCGATAGCCTTCGACAGCTGCATGAAAACTGCGCGATCCTGTCGACAGGCCTCTACAGAAGGCAACAGATCAAAGCCATCTTTGATCCAGTCACGCCAGCTCTCGTGCTTGACTCGTATGCAGGTCTGCGCGATCTTTGCCGGCG
>MFYY01000174.1:5832-7579 GCA_001787855.1 Candidatus Riflebacteria bacterium GWC2_50_8
GTGCGCATCAATCAGAATCGGGTCGCGCAAGCGGTCTTCCCAGAAATCGTAATGCACAAATCGGCGCAAAGATGCTTCAATTCCGCCGATAACCACGCCAACATCTTTGTAGAGCTGGCGGATTTTCTGAACATAGATCTGCACAGCGCGCTTTGGCCGCAGCCCTGGCTCAGAGTCAGGAGACAGCCGGTCTTGACCACGTGGCATGCGGCTGGCGGTGTAGTTGGCGACCATGCTGTCCATGGCGCCCGGCACTACTGCGAAAAACAGGTTCGGTCGGCCCCAGGCAACAAAATCGACGTCTGCGTTCCAATCTGGCTGCGCTATTATGGCAACGCTCAGGCCAAGCTGCTGCAACCGGCGACAGACCACGGCAGCGGCGAAAGCCGGGTGATCGACATAGGCGTCACCGGAAACGATGACGACATCGTATTCACTGCGCCGCGCTTCACCGGGCGGAACATAGCTGCGACCACGAAAAGACAGGGCCGGATATTTATACCAGGGCAATTTTCGCCTCCATATCTTCGCTCATTCAGCTGCTGTCAAGCAGCCTCATCTATTTCTCTCGTGCTCGTGCTGTTTCGTTCTCGTAATCGTGCTCGTTTCGTTCTCGTAATCGTCATCCTGCGCAAAGTCGCAGGATCCAGAATGCCCGTAAAGGCATGGATTCTGCGACTTCGCTTCGCTACACGCAGAATAACAAAGATTCTTTAAATCGCACGCCTACCAAACTCTATTCTAACTTATGCCTTACAAAAAACAAGCTTTTGTCGCATAAATCTGGCCGATTTGGTAACCTGTGCCATAGAGTAAAGTTTTGTTGTTGAGCTGGAAAGGTTAATCAAAATGCCGAAGCTACCTGTTTACTTTCTGATATTTCTGGCCTGTTGTGCTATGCCGTTCACGGCAAACGCGCTGAATATAGGCAGCACCGCCAGCGAGGTTGAAACGCCGCTCAAAGCCGCAGCTGAATCGGTCATGACCCAGGGCAACAACGTTACTGCCAGCAGTGATGTCGAACATATCTGGAAATACGTTGACTACCTCTGGGCAAACGATCGACAGATCGAAACGCAGCGCTACATTGAGGCCGGCTTAAGCCTGGCACCATTTAACTATCAGTATCAGGCAAAACTGGCATTGATTCTGGCAAAGCAGGGGCAGAATACCAAGGCTTCTGATCGCGCCCGTATCGTTTATGAAAAATCTGAAGACCCCGAAACAGTAAAACTGGTACTGAACCTTATCGGCAAAAACGCAATGCTGCCATTTAAACCAGTCGAAAAAGTCGAATTCGCCTCACCAACGGTTGTGCTGATTACAATCGGTGCAGTTGACCTCTTGCTGGTGCAGGAATTACAGCAGAAAATCATCGATTACACCGGCCTTAACGTTGTTGCATTCAGCGCAACCGGTGATCTGCCAAAACCTGATCGCAGCTATTTTATCTCTGAAATCAAAAGAATGCGCGGCACCATTCTCGCCATGCCAGAGGTTTTATCATATATTGCAACAGAGAAAATCGATATCGCACAGTTAAGGGCGAATGACGAGTTATTTGTGCAAACCATGGTCGAGTTTCTTGAACAGAGTAATCCGGCCGCGGCTGACAATTTCAGCAAAAACATGGACCTCGCAAAAAAGCGCTCGCAGCAATGGAAATACGATTCACTGCGCGACTATCTCATCGCTATGGTCAAGAACCTTAGAACACGAAACTGGCTGCTAATCGGCATAACTGAAT
>MFYY01000175.1:0-16285 GCA_001787855.1 Candidatus Riflebacteria bacterium GWC2_50_8
TGATCAGTCGCCGACAAAAACCGCCGCCCATCTCGCCTGGTGCAACGGTTACCAGATCACCGCCACCGCCAATGGATTCAGGGTGGAGTGAATTATCATAATCATGACGGCTTGCGACTTAGGGCAGACGCGGCCTTCTTTTCCTGCTTCATGCGTAGTTCAACTTTTGTCATGAGGACTTTCAGGTCTGATGCGCCATAACCGAATTTGCCGGCGAGAGTATCGAGATACTGCTGCTCTTCGGGTGCCAGTTCGCCATCGGCCATGGCCATTCTGATTGCCGCTTCCATGAGGTTGTAGGCTTCTTTCAGATTATCCGGTTTCGGCAGATAAACCTCGCCCTGCTTTACCGATTCAACCAGCCCCTGCAGCTTGTCCTCAGGCATGGCATAGCGGGCCGCGAACTCTCTGAGCAGTTTCATCTCGGCATCGTCTATTTTGCCGTCAGCCATCAGCATCTGCGCCGACATCGTGATCAGATCGCGCCCGGATCGCATGACCTCCAGATCACCGCGCTCCTGCTTCACTTCGGCAACCACTTTCTGCATATGGCTGTGCCGCTGATTCATCAGGGCGCTATATTCAAGGCTCTGTTCGTTGAGAACCTTTTCGAGAATCCATTCTGAACCGTCGTTCAAAAGCGCGTTACAGTAGTTACAGTTAATGGCGAAACTCGAAGTCATCGGCCCACCACACGCTCGGCAATGCGCGCTGCTGAGAGTATTGTTGTCATTAGTCTTCTGACCTGGGTTTCTGAAAAACACGAATACATCGCGATGCGGTTTGTTGAAACGATGAAGCTGCGGCAGACGCCCCTCAGTCGTGCAGGCAACCGGGATTCCGCTCCAGACCACGAGCAGATAAATGCGCTCAAATTCTTCGCTCAGCACAATGCCTTTGAGTGTGGTCGAGGCAAACGAAACATTCTCATAACAGGTAAACTTCTTAACGCCGCTCATGGCGAGCTTAAAAAGCTCACAGCATTTGGCAGTGGCAAACCTTGTGATCGGTTCCATCCTGCGGCGCCGCTCGGCCAGTCTGATCATCCAGAACACAACCGCGCAGCGATCTTCAATCTGATGTATGGAAAAATGCGTATCGTTAGTTTTGAGAGCATCCCAGCTCGGCACCAGGCGGGGGTTGGCATATTCCCATTCGCAGGCCTGAGTAATTTTTGAAAGCACCCAGTCATAGTTACCCGATCGAATGAATGAGGAACAGACCTGGCAGACGGTGGCCTGACCAATCAGAATCGGCGCACCACAGTTCGGACAGCTGCCTTCCATCAGGCCGGGCTTGTCAAGAGTTTTGGCCGAAGGCTTTCTGATAAACGACCAGAATTCGCAGATCCTCTGTTTCTGGTTCTCGGCATTCAGCGTTTCGCCGGTCACAATGTCAATAGCCGTCTCGGTAAGCTCACCCTCGACATGCACGTGCAGCTCATCAAAACAATTATCAGAAGCCGCTCTGGCGATGTTGGCATACTGAATAGCGATTCCGGGGCAGCTGAATTTGACGCCAGCTTCCTTCTGCTCTTCGACGCGACAGCGGAACTGCTCAAAAAGCGCATCAGAAACCATTGCCTGAATTTTGTCGATTTCATGGTCATAACAGGCCTTGTGAACCTTGGCAAAGACGGCACGGAACTTGTCGAGAAACTTATCTCTGGAAAACCCGGGGTCACGCTTTACAATGGCCTCGATCGTAGCAGCAAGCTCTTTGGGGTCCTGGATTTCCACCATTGTGCCGATTATGCCGAACTGACGCCGCGAAAGCTTGCGATCATCAGGGGTTTCGGCTGGAATGCCCATGCTGACTTCCTTGACCTTATCCCAGCTTTCTGCGAGAGCTTCGATTTCCGGGCCGATTATATCCCAGAGATCCTGTTTTGCAATACTGCTCTGGCTCGCAACGACCTTCTTTTTCTGGGTCGAACTCAATCTGGCCAGAATGCGCACTTCGCTGCCGGAATACCGGCTCTGCAAGGCGTTGTTGGCTCTGATAGCGAACAGATGGCACATCGGCAGCATCAGCAGAAAAAGGGCTGGCTTCTTAAGGAAATACCAGCTGGCGGCAATTAAAACCAGGGCGACAAGAGTCAAAATCAGGCTGTTTATTCGTTTCTGATGCCACAAGAAGACCGGCACAATAAAAGCAGCCAGTACAATCAATGATTCCAGTGGCGCAATAAAGAAATAGAAAAAGCAGAAAAACAGTGACGCCGAGTAAACGACATAGACGATCGGCTCAATGCTCCTGGTTAGCCGCAGAATTATCAGGCAGATAATGGTAAAAAAGCAGAGAAAAGAAACATCGGGCGAAAAGTAGTCTGCATAAAGATGTGGAGCGCCCCGGAGCTTGAGAATCGACATGGTAGCCGGAATCACGAAATCGTCAGTAATGACATCAAAAAAGTATGCTACTGTTCCCGCCAGAAGCAGAATCAGGGAAAAAAAGATATAAAAAGACTCTTTCTGTATTTTCAATGCGCACATCTCCTGCTGCTGCAACTATATGTAATGCGCCCGATTCGACGCTGAGACAAAGCAATTTGCAAATCGTTCCGATTACCGACCCTGCATAAACAATTTTCACATCTTTTGCGCCTGAGTTCAACAAAAACAGCAGTTTTGCCGCAAATAACAACGCTTATGCGGCATTAATTCCGCAGAACTGCGCCACTGGTTACATTTCGCCTTAGTCTACAGGAAAGCCATAAAGGTAGATGGCGGTATTACAAAAGGGCTGCGTTTTTGAGCTTTTAGCGTTATAATTGAGCCACAAAATATTTGAAACACTGTAAGGAAAGACGATGAAAAGCAAGCTGAATCTTGATTTTGCCGCAGTAGAAAAAGCACGACAGGCGGCCCGCGCCATCGCAGAAGACACCCAGAAGTTTATTCTGCAGCATACCAGCGTCACTATTGAACGCACCTGCGCGCGCCTGCTTGGAATTGACGGCGTCGACGCCTACGAAGTGCCTTTACCCAACCTGATTGTCGACAGCATTAAAAGCGCAGGCGGGCTGGGACTCGGCCTGTCGGTTTATCTTGGCAACGCCATGATACAGACTGGCAAAACGCCGCAGCAGATCGCTGAAACGGTTGCCGCCGGCGAACTCGATATAACAAAGCTTAAAATGGCTGATCTTTTCGAGATCAGAGCAAAGATTGATGACATTGCGCGCCAGACTACCGCACGCATCAAGGCCAACCGCCAGCAGCGCGAGCAGTATCTTGGCCGCTTTGGCGACAAACAGGGCCCATACATCTATGTAATAGTAGCCACCGGCAATATCTATGAAGACATTATACAGGCCAAGGCTGCCGCTGCGCAGGGCGCCGATGTCATTGCTGTCATCAGAACCACTGGCCAGAGCCTGCTCGATTTTGTACCTTTTGGCGCCACTACCGAAGGCTTCGGCGGCACCTACGCTACCCAGGAGAACTTCCGGCTGATGCGTGCGGCTCTTGACGAGTCTTCTGAGAAACATGGCCGCTATATTCGTCTGTGCAATTACTGTTCCGGTCTGTGCATGCCGGAAATAGCCGCAATGGGCGCACTCGAGCGTCTCGACATGATGCTTAATGACGCTCTTTACGGCATACTTTTCCGCGACATCAACATGCAGCGCACCATGATTGACCAGTATTTTTCGCGCATGATCAACGGTTTTGCCGGGGTCATCATCAACACTGGCGAAGACAACTATCTGACCACCGCTGATGCCGTCGAAGAGGCTCACACCGTGCTGGCTTCACAATTTATCAATGAACAGTTCGCCCTGCTTTCGGGGGTTCCCGAAGAGCAGCAGGGCCTCGGGCACGCTTTTGAAATCACGCCCGACCTCAAAAACGGCTTTCTCTACGAACTCGCGCAGGCGCAGATGGCACGCGAAATCTTTCCGAAAGCGCCGCTAAAATACATGCCGCCGACCAAGTTCAAGACCGGCAATATCTTCAGAGGGCACATTCAAGACGCATTGTTCAACATGGTTACCATCATGACCGGTCAGAAGGTGCACCTGCTCGGCATGCTGACCGAAGCGATACACACGCCGCTGATGTCAGACCGCGCCCTGTCGATCGAAAACGCCCGCTACATTTTCAATACCATGGCCGATCTCGGCGACGAAATCGAATTCAAGAACGGTGGCATAATGGCCAATAGAGCCAATCAGGTGCTGCAGGAAGCGGCCGCCATGCTCGAAACCATCAGGCGCGACGGCCTGTTCAAAACCCTCGAGATGGGCAGGTTTGCCGGCGTCAAACGCCCGCAGTCCGGCGGCAAAGGACTCGACGGCGTTGCCACTAAGCAAAACGGTTATTTTAACCCGTTCATTGAACTGATGCAGCAGGGAGGTAAGGCATGAGCAGCGGATTATATTCAACCAAAGCCAGAGATTTCTGTCAAACTCTGGATCTGACCAAAGTAAAACCCTACGGCGACACCATGAACGACGGCAAGGTTCAGGTCAGCTTTACCCTGCCGATTGCCGATGACGAGCGCGCCATAGAAGCAGCACGCCAACTCGGTCTTAAAATGGGGCTCAGTGACGTGCTGGTAGCACACCATGAGGCACTCGACAAAGAGTTCACCTTTTTCGTGGTTTACGGCAACATGACGCATACCGTCGACCTGACCACCATCAAGGTCTGCACTATCGACAGTCAGGTTCTCGACATGCATGGCGTCGATGATTTCATCAAACAGAATATCGGGCGCAAACTCGTTGTCGTTGGCGCCAGCACCGGCACTGACGCGCATACAGTCGGCATTGACGCTATAATGAACATGAAAGGTTACGCTGGTCACTACGGCCTCGAACGCTACGAAATGATCGAGGCTTATAACCTCGGCAGCCAGGTAGCTAACGAAGAATTCGTCAAAAGGGCAACCGAGCTGAAAGCTGATGTATTGCTGGTTTCGCAGACCGTAACCCAGAAAGACGTTCATGTCAGCAACCTGATCGAACTCGTCGAATTGCTGGAAGCATCGCGATTGCGCGACAAGGTCATTCTTGTTGCCGGCGGGCCGCGCATAAATAATGAACTGGCCAAGGAACTCGGCTACGACGCCGGCTTTGGCCCGGGCAAGTTTGCCGAGCATGTTGCTTCATTCTTCATCGAAGAGTTCGTCAGACGCCACAAAAAGTAGCGCCGGTCATCCGCAGTTTACAGCCAGTTGCGGCGTCTGAAGTATTTCAGCATGCCCAGCGCCACCGCGAGCATCAAGGCTAATATGCCATAATAGCCCCATGTCCATTTAAGTTCGGGCATGTTTTCGAAATTCATGCCATAAACGCCGGCAATAAAGGTCAGCGGAATAAAAATAGTTGCAATAATTGTCAGTGTGCGCATGATTTCGTTCATACGCAGGCTGATGTTTGATATGTAAAGGTCGTAAACGCCGATCGAAACTTCGCGCAACGTCTCGGAAGTCTCAAGCACATGCACTGTGTGGTCGTAGATATCGCGAAAATATATGCGGCTTTCGGGCCTGATTATCGGCGATTCACTGCGCAGCAGGGCTGACGCGATTTCGCGCAGAGGCCAGCAGATTTTGCGCATGTAAAAAAGCTGCATTTTCACTTCATGTACTTCTCTGCCCTCAAAACCGTCAGGTACCTTCAGCAGTGTCAGCTCGATTTCTTCAAGACCGGAAGCAAGACCTTCGAGCACGACAAAGTAATTATCGATAATTACGTCGATAAGTGAAAGCGCCAGATAATCAGAAGCCATGCTGCGAATGCGCCCGACATTTTTGCGCAGGCGGTCGCGAATTGGATCAAAGACATCGCCGGGCCTTTCCTGAAAAGTCAGCACGTAATTGTCGCCGACGACAAAGCTGACCTGTTCGCTGAGCAACCGACCCTCATCACTGATATCAATCATCTTAACGATGATCAGCAGGTAATTGTCGAAAACCTCTAGTTTTGGCCGATGATCGGGGTTGAGAATGTCTTCGACCGAGAGCGGGTTGATCTCATAGATTTCGGCGGTCTGCCGCAGCATCTCGACATCGCCAAGACCAAAAAAACAGAGCCAAGAAATGCCTGATGACCGGCGAATTGCTGCCAGATCCGCGGCAGCGACCACCTTGCTCTCTGAACAATGCCCCTGGTCGTAGTTAAACAACTCGACAACAGTCTGCTTAACCCTGTCAGGTGAAAAGTTGACGATGGTGCCCTGCGGGTGGCCGGCCTTTGATTCAGCGATCCCTTTTTTGACAAAAGGCAGCATATCTTACCTCCGATTATTTACAGGATTCTAACACATTCCGGCTGAATGGGAGAAAGTGATTTGGCATTTCAGGCAAAGAGGTTTATAATCAGCTCATCATTTAAATCAGGTGGTTAAAGTTTGTGAGCAGCTGGCATTTCGTTAAACAGTTTTGCCGCGAGCCCCGCACCATAGGGGCGATTGCGCCAAGCTCGCATCAACTTGCCAACCGGATGATTCAGCAGATAAACTTTGAAAAGGCGCGTGTAATTGTCGAATACGGCCCCGGCACCGGGGCATTCACCCGCCAGGTGCTCAAGCATATCAACCTGAACCGCACCATTTTTTTCGGCCTCGAACTGAACGAGCATATGAACCGCATTGCCTGTTCGATGGCGCCTGAAATCACCATTTTTCAGGATTCTGCTTCAGAGGTGAGGAAATACCTTCGGCAGTATGGCGTCAAACACGCCGACGCGGTAATCAGCGGGCTGCCATGGGCCGCCTTTTCAGCAGATCTGCAGGACGAAATTCTTTACGAAACCCAGGCTGGTCTCTGCCGGGGCGGCGTTTTTTCAACATTCGCCTATCTGCACGGACTGGTTCTCCCATCCGGTGTTCGCTTCCGCAGCAAGCTTAAGCAGCACTTTTCAGAAGTCAAAATAAGTCCGGTCGTCTGGGGCAATATCCCCCCCGCCATCGTCTACTGGTGCAAGAAATAGGGTTGCGGGTTACGCCAGGCCATCACGATAGATAAAGGGCCAGGCCGGCAAAAACAACGACGATCCACTGCATAAGCTCTACCTGCCTGATTTTACCGCTGAAAACTCGCAGCAGCACGAACAGAATCAAGCTCCAGCTGATGCCCTGACTGATCGAAAACGTAAAGGGAATCAGAATAAGTGCGACAAAGGCTGGCAGACCGGTTTCGTAATCTTTCCAGTCGATGCCGGAAATAGCACGCAACATGAAGAAGCCGACCAGCAGAAGAGCAGGAGAGACTGCGCAGGCAGGTATCATTTGCAACATCGGTGCAAACCAGAGAAAAGGCAGGAACAGCAACCCGGTAACCAGAGCGGTAAGCCCGGTGCGCCCGCCCTGCTCTACGCCGGCCGCACTTTCGACATAAGTGGTGCCGGAGCTGCTGCCAACAAGGCCAGAAAGGGTTGTTGAGATGGCATCTACCAGCAATGCTTTCTGAAAATTGCGTGGTTCGCCATTTTCATCGACCATATTGGCGACCGAAGCCACGCCCATAAAGGTCGAGATTGAATCGAAAAGATCGGTGAACAACAGAGTAAATACTGCGCCTGCAATACCTATGTTCAGCGCGCTTCTGATATCAAGCTTAAAAAAGACCGAAGTAAAATCAGGCGTAGCAGAAAAGGTTGCTGGCATAGCCACAAAAACATCACCAGACCACAGACGACCGTGGCACAGAGCCAGAACCGTCGTAAAAACGATACCGAGCAGCATACTACCGTGTATTTTTCGATGCTCAAGCAGAATGGTAAACGCGAGACCTAGCAGAAAAAACACGGTCGATGCGTTAAAGCCGCCGAAACCGACCAGGGTCGCCGGGTTGGCAACGATGAATCCGGACGACTTGAGGGCCAGCAGACAAAGAAAAAGTCCGATGCCAGCAGCAACTCCCAGCCTGACGCAATGCGGAATAGCTCGGACAATAGCTTCGCGCAGCTTAAAAAGTGTCATAAGAAGAAAAATAATGCCCGAGACGAACACCGCGCCAAGAGCGGTCTGCCAGGGCATCTTCATGCCAATGACCATGCTGAAGGTAAAAAAAGCATTGATCCCCATTCCTGGCGCCAGCGCAAAAGGAAGATTGGCATAAAGGCCCATGAGAATACTTGACAGGGAGGCCACCAGGATCGTCGCAGTCAACACACCAGAAAATGGCATGCCGGCATTTTCGAGAATCATCGGATTAACAGCCAGTATGTAAGCCATGGTCAAAAACGTGGTGATACCAGCAAAGATCTCGGTTCTGACATCTGTGGCGTTCTCTCTCAGTTTAAAAAGTCGTTCGAGCATCTTTTCCTCCAGTGTGTAATCCCTTTACAAATTCTTGAACGCTGCCAGCGCGCGTTCTCTTGCCATCTTATGATCGACAATCATTGCCGGATATGTGATTTTTTTCTTTGTAATTTCGGCTGCGAGCTTCGCCGGACTATGCAGCGCAGAAGCCTTTAGATCAACAAGTTCCGGGCAGTGGCTGTGGTGGCTGTGGCGGTTGTGGTGACTGCGATGGCTTTGCTGGCTGCGCAACAACTTCTTCCTCAATTTCTGCCTTAACTCCAGACTGAATTTCTGTCAATGCATTTTTGAATGGTTGATCCATGGTGCGTATGTGCAGATCGTGCTGCGAGAAAGGTATTTCAATGTTGTTCTCGCGGAACAGGCGGTCGATTTCGCGATTTATCTCGTCTTTGATCCTGATGCGGTTGTCGATATCGGCGACCCAGCAGCGCAGCTCAAAATCAAGCGAGCTGGCGCCAAAATTAGTGAACAGCACTAATGGCGTTGGAAACTTCATAATGAACGGGTTATCCTGAGCAACTTGCGAGAGCAATTGGGTTATCAGATCAATATCTGAGCCATAAGCCACGCCGACAGACGCGACCAGGCGAACCTGACGATCGGTCAGTGTCCAGTTGGTGACAGTTGTGGCAACCAGATCGCTGTTGGGAACAATCAGTTCTGAACGATCGAAGGTTTCTACAACAGTGGCGCGCAGACCAAGATTCTTTATCTGTCCCCATTCTCCGTTAACCTGCACGACATCGCCAACTTTTATCGATCTTTCGAACAGCAGAATCAGGCCACTGGCAAAGTTGTTAACGATGTTCTGCAAGCCAAAACCGATACCGATACCAAACGCACCAATAATGACTGTCAGGTTCTGCATACCGATGCCAAGAGTTGAAAAAGCCATAGCGACGCCGACCAGGACAAAGGCATACTGAATAAGTCTATTTATCGATATGCCAACGCCTCTTTCGACCTTTTTGCGCGGGTAAACTTCTTCGTTAAGAATGCTCTGGATCAGCCACGATACAAAAAGCGCCAGATAAAGAGCGACAGTAGCAGAAACCAGCAGACTAAGGGTTATTCTTAACCCCTGCAGACTGATGCCCAGTGCGAGAATCGCTGCGGCAGCATGACTGGCGCTTTCAAAGAACCCCCATACCGAAAGCATGTTGGCAATTGCCATAAAAACGACAAGAATATCGACAATAAAGTTTCCGCGCTTGATAAACAGCTTGTGATGCTTGTCGATAATCTTGTTTTTTCTTATCAGTTCATTGTCAAAAATCATCTCAAGCGCGCCGCGGGCGACCAGATCTATCATCCAGGCAATCAGACCAAGAAAAACGGTTTTCATCATGATATCGAGCAAATGACTCGACAGCGCAACATATCCGGCAACCTGTGTCAGAAAGACCAGCATCATCGTTGCGCCACCGATTTTAACACCGGTGGTATACAATACCGAAGTGCTGTCATCCTGATTTATTCTGGCACGCCAGCGGCAAAAAGCGGCGCCGGCAATACCAACAACTGCGATAAAAGTTCGCATCAAGGTCATGGGCAGCGAGATAAAGTTAAAAAATTGCACCAGCAGGTAAAGCGCGACAATCATATAAATCAGGCGGCGGCGCCATGGCCTCTCAATAACACCAGCCACCAGCCTCGCTGCGCTTACGGCTATAATGCCAACGAGGACAAGACTGACGAGGCGCGGCTTATCTTCGAACAGTGGCATTGGCAAAAGAACACCCAGAAGTATGCTGGCTGAAACATAGCGTTGCAAAATAAAATCGAGTTTGAGCTGTTCAATTTTACGATTCTTGAGCGTCTTGAAAAAATAAATGGCGACCGCAAAAATAATCAGCTGCAAAACAAAAATCCAGCCGTAGGTTGAGTAAAATTCGGCAGGTGGCAGTTCCAGAGTGGCAAAACCCATCCAGAACTCTTCCCATACTGATGTGTTTAGCTGTCGGAAAAAAGTCGGCGTAAACATTGCAGGACGCGACTTTCTGAACATGTCCTTGCGCATTTCGACCATCAGCTTGTCGAGTTCGGCATTAAATCCCTGCGCTTCGCGCTGCAGCTCGAGTATCTGTTGCTGAAAACCAACCAGAGGCGTTTCAATGCCGTCCATGTCTTTTAAGGCCTGGCTGATGATTTTTCCGGCTTCTCGAAAAATTGGCGCCATAGACTCGCTGACTTCGCCGGACACGGCATTTTTACTATCAGCCCAGGCGGTTTCTTTTGCCTTCCAGGACTGCTTAATTGCACCAGCGCTCTCAAGCTTTTCGCTGGCCAGTCGCAGTTCACGGCTTGATGCTTCAAGCAGCAAACGCGCATCAGTACGAAGCTGAGAAACCTGCTCAAAACCATAGGCCCCAGAGCCTTTTATCTCTTTTAACCTGATCTTGAGTTCGGACATGCGTGACTTGACGAGATTAAGCGCGACGTTGGCCTTGGTGAGGCCTTTTATTTCAGCAATTTTCTGCGCAAGCGCGGCAAAGTCCTCTTTTAAAGAGTCTGCTTTCATTACAATGCTGGCCAGCGACTTGTCAACCGGCTGCTCAGCCTGGCTGGCAACCAGAGGCTGTGGGCCCATAAGCTGCCCGGAATCTGTCTGTGACATCAGCGGCAATGCAATCACCGCGAGCAATATAGTTAAAATCAGAGCAGAAAAAGATCTGCATTGCCATTTGTTAAACATGAATTTTCTCCTGCCCGACATTGTACCAGCTGACGCCGCGAATATCAAAAAAGCAATCTGGCGCGCCTGTTCAATGGCATTCAGGCGGCCTCGCCAGCTACAAACAGCTGGCAAAAAAATTTATCAGTAGAAAACTGCTTTCAGATGCGGCCGAGCAGGCGCAGCATGCCGTCGAGAATTGTCCAGGGGTTCGGCGGACAGCCGGGGATATAGAGATCAACCGGCAATATTCCGTCGAGACCGTTGTTCACTTCGGGGTTATCACGGAACAGGCCACCAGAAATCGTGCAGGCACCGGTAGCGATAACTATTTTCGGCGACGGCAGAGCATCATAAGTTTTGAGCAAAGCCAGTTTCATGTTCTGAGTTACCGGGCCGGTCACCAGCAGACCGTCGGCATGACGCGGCGACGCGACAAATTGTATGCCAAAACGCCCGAGATCGAATGCCGGCGTGCCCAACACGTTACAGTCTGCTTCACAGGCATTACAACCGCCAGCACTGACCTGCCTGAGTTTAAGAGAGCGACCAAAAAGCTTTCTAACCTCATCAGCCAGTCCTTCGGTAACTTTGAACTGGGCGTCTTTAACGATCAGATCTTCTCTTTTGCTCACCGACATCGAAAACTCGTCGGAGAAGCTTATCAGTCCGGGTTTGCATGCTGTCTCGCAGGCGCGGCAAAGTATGCAACGACCAAGATCGATAACGGGGCGGCCTTCATTGCTGCGCGAGATAGCGCCTGATGGGCAAACAGTCGCGCAGGCAGAACAGTCAGCGACACAGCCATCTGTCTTGATAACTGGCCGGCCGGTATAACGCTGCGAGAGAATCGGCCGTTTCGCGGGAAAAGGATATGTTCGATATTGCTGATGTAATCTGGCTCTTAATATATGCAGCATAATGTTTACCTCTACAGGTCATGCCCGCAATAAGAGAGATTAAAGCTCTTATTGCACAGCGGAAAGTCTGAAATTTCCTGGTCGCGTAGCGCAAGCGCCAGCCCAAACCAGTTATGAAATGATGGATCAACAATCTTGTAACCAGCTATTTTTCCGGCGTTGTCAGTAACGGCAACATGACAGACTTCGCCGCGCCAGCCTTCGGTAAGGGCAACGGCAATCGAATCAGCAACCGCATGCGAGCGAACCGGTTCGGCAACAGTAGCGGCAGTCAGTTCGGTCAGCATAGCCCGGATCAACCGGATTGAATCTTTCAGTTCAAGCCAGCGCATTCTTGTGCGCCAGAAGACATCACCGTTTCTGCCGACAGAAATCTCGGGTTTGTGAGTCTGATAAGCACCAAACGGGTGTGAACAGCGAATATCAAGCGACATGCCGCTGGCACGGGCAGCGGGACCAACCAGACCGACAGCCACGGCATCGTCAAGGCTTACCTTGCCGGTCTCTTCCAGTCGAGCAACAACAGAAGGCGTGTTCCAGATCAGGCTGATCGCTGAAATCAAATCGGCTTCAATCAAGCGCAGACGTTCAAGAACAGTGTCGGCAATGGCTTTGTCAACGACATGTCCGACACCGCCGGGACGTATCAGGCCACGGCCAAAGCGATTGCCACAAAGCACTGCGGTGGTATTGAGAATATCGCCACGAATGCGGCCGCAATAGGCCGCTGTCGGCAAAAATCCGACATCGCCGGCGATAGCGCCGAGATCACCCGTATGGTTGGCCATACGTTCAAGTTCGAGCGCAATTCCTCTGACCAGGTTTGCATTTCTATCAGGCTTCAGGCCATACAGCGCTTCCAATAGCATGGCATGAGCGGTAGTATGCGCGATAGTGCTGTCACCGGCGATAACTTCGGCCAGACGCAGATTCTGCTGCGGCTGGCTACGCAACATCGCCTTTTCAATACCGCGATGCTGATAACCAAGTTCAATCTCAAGATGGAGAACCTTTTCGCCGTGGCACTGAAAACGAAAATGCCCTGGCTCGATGATTCCGGCATGTACCGGGCCAACCGCCACTTCATGAATTTCTTCGCCGGTTACTTCAAAATAGCTGGTCACACCCGGCAAAACTTCGTCCTTAGAACCTGGTTTTGGCAGAAATCTGACCGGTTTCAGCCATGGATGACCGATCATATCGACACCATGAGCTTCATGTATCTCACGTTCAAACAGGTGCGCCTGCGGGATATGGGGAGTGAGCGATTCGAATTCTTTCTGACAGGGAGTTGCAAGTAACGTCAGACTGGCATCCTCGTCTTTGCTGAGAACAGCATAAATAAGTCTCTGATCGGCGCGTTGCAAAACAAAAAGAGCAGACAGGCGACTGTTTTCGGCGACCAGTATAGCTACATCTTTTTTGAACTGCCGGTTATCAACAACCGGTACAGCCGCAATATCAGCACATGTCGAATTTTTGATTTTAAGATGCTTTTTCACAGCGCCTTACCTCCAAGCAGCAAAGCCGCGCCATTGATGGTGGCACGCATGAAATCAGGCAGATACACACCCAGCAGCAAAGCCGCAGAAAGGAAAACAACTGGCGTAAATACCTGCCAGATAGATTCTCCGGCACTGCCATCAACTTCTGTCTCACCTTTTTTTCCAAGAGTCATATGCATGAAGGAGGTGAGCATACCGATAAAGACCAGCAGCAGAAACAGCAGATAGAGAACTGCCACGGTCCAGCTGCGCGACTGCATGGCGACCCGCAAAATGGCGAACTCACTGTTGAAGGTGGTAAAAGGCGGGGTGCCGGTAATTGCCAGAAAGCCGGTCAGCCATAAAACGCCGGTGATCGGCATGGTTTTGAGCAGTCCCTTGATGTCTTCAACCTTTTTGCTGACATATACCGCCAGAATGTTTCCAGAAAGCAGGAACAATGAAGCTTTTACCAGGGAGTGACCAGCAGCATGCAGCATGGCAGCAGCAATGGCTGAGCCGCCAAGCCCGACGCCAAGAGCCAGTATTCCCATGTGCTCAACACTTGAGTAGGCTAACATTCTTTTGTAATCAGGCTGGCGCAGAATAAAAATGCCAGAAATCGCCAGCGACAGAAGCCCGAAGATTATCAGCATTTCGCTGGCAAAAGAGGCGGCAGCCGGCACGGCCGCGCAGACCTGGTATATTCTCAGAATACCGAGAAAGGCGCAGTTGAGGAGTGCGCCGGAGAGAACGGCTGAAACCGGCGAGGGTGCTTCGCTGTGCGCATCTGGCAACCAGTTATGCATCGGGGCCAGACCCATTTTTGTGCCATAGCCGACAAGAAAAAAGATAAAGGCAACTTTGAGCCACTCGACCTTGAGATAACCGGCAAAAAGAACCAGGCCAGCCGAGGTAAACTGCTGCACATGCGAAGAAGTGGCCATAGCCAGAAAAAACACACCCATAAGTGCCAGCGCAATGCCGACTGAGCATAGAATCATATATTTCCAGGCAGCTTCGAGAGAGCGTTTATTGCGGTGATAATAGATCAGCGGCGTGCTCGCCAGTGTAGTTGCTTCAATGCCAATCCATTGTAGGCCAAAATGCATGCTCAAAATAGACAGGCTCATGGCCGCAAGAAAGAACTGCATACCGGCGGCGAAGATGGCATTGCTGTTAGCCGGCATGCGCAGGCCGGCAATTGCCGGGCCGTTGAAATGCGGGTGCTTATCGAGATAAACCATTGAGTAAATTGCCGACCCGGTGAACAGCAGACAGGTAATAATCAAAAACATGCTGTTGAGGCTGTCCAGGCCGAGCCATACGCCGTTCAGTTCGCCAGCCTCCCCTTTACAAAGCATTATGCTCATGAAAAGATGGGTGAAGGCGACAATCAGCAGAAGATTGCTCCGCACTCGTTCTGAATTTATAAACAACGATACTATCCCGGTGATGACCGGCAGAATGATGAGAGCGTAGGCAATAGTCATTCGCTTACCTCCTCACTCTCGCTGAGATCAACAGTCAGGTCGGAAAGCTCGTTAAAGCGGTCAACATCGAGGTGGTCGAATTCCTTGTCGATGTGAAACAGCATGATGCCCATCAGGAATATGCCGACGAAGACATCGAGAAGAATGCCAAGTTCAACATAGACTGAAAATTCGCTTCCCAAACTTAATCCCGTGGTAAACACGCCATTTTCGAGAACAAGAAAACCCAGAGTCTGTGTCAGCGCCTTACGCCGGGTAATCAGCAGAAACAGGCCGGCAAAGACCATAAAGAAACCGGCAATCAGAGTGATCGAAGAGCTGATCTGGGCAGTAGTTTCCAGCCGTTTCACGATATATCCGGAAACGGCCAGCAGAAAGACTCCCGACATGATAGAAGTGCCAAACCCGACAAAAGGCTCAATTTCGCGGCGGGTTCCCGATGAAAAAAGTGCCGTTCGCAGTAACCATGGCAACAGAATGCTTTTCAGACCAATATTGGTAAGCGAAAGAACTACCGCGGCGACACCGAGATGGTGGGGTCCGGCGGCGAGAAGCGGCATGATGCCGAGCAGAACGCCCTGAAAGGCGACCATGCGGATCGACACCAGAAGTCGACTTGAGCCCAGCAGAAATAGACAGGTGATGGCCAGTAGTGCAGCTATGCTGTTCATAAGGTTAGTTTCCTGAGAGTTTGAGAATCAGTGCAATTATTGCCAGCGCGCCGGAGCCCACGATAAATTTGGGTATGTGTAACAGCTTCATTCTGGCAATTGTCGACTCAAGGGTGCCGATAATAACGCATACCAGCAACATCCCAGCCGCAAAAACAGTCAGCTGCATCGGCAGTGATATTGTCTGGCAACCAAAAACCAGTCCAACCAGCATACTGCTGAAGACTGCCAGCTTAACCGCACTGGCAAATTCAATCAGGGCGAGGTCTTTGCTGCTGTAATCGAGAATCATGACTTCATGAATCATGGTCAGTTCGAGATGGGTATTCGGGTCATCAATGGGGATTCGCGCATTTTCGACCAGAAGAATGATCATCCAGCTCGTCGCAATGAGCATTAGTGTCGCCGGGTTTTCCAGCCAGTATTGCGTAGTCAGTTTTGCATAGATCCCGGAAAGGCTTATCTGCGAAGTTTCGTTGATCAGCACAAGCAGACCGCAGAACAAGGCTGGCTCAGCCATGGCGCTATAAAGAACTTCGCGCGCGGCGCCCATTCCTTCAAAAGCCGAACCTCTGTCGAGAGCTGCCAGAACCATAAAAAATCGGCCAATGCCCAACAGGTAAGCGAGCAGAATGATATCGCCCGCAAAAGAAAGGCTGGCATTTCTGAACGCTACTGGAACCAGCAAAGCGGCTGCCAGCGTCGAAAACAGAATTGCAAAGGGAGCAATGCGGGTCACAACAGTTGCAGTTTCACTGTAAACC
>MFYY01000175.1:16346-16599 GCA_001787855.1 Candidatus Riflebacteria bacterium GWC2_50_8
GGAGCCATCAGAACCATTAACAGACAGATTGCCAGAGACAAAATGCTGATCATATAATCGCCACCTTCCAGATGAGCAGTGCCAGCAGCGTAATCGCGACGTAACAGATATACAGATGCAATCGGCCGTGCTGCAAGGCTCTGAACGGCCTCAGGCCGAGATCGACAAGGTTAAACAACGGAACAAACAGGTAGCGCAACAGAGAATCCGGCGCGTCAGTTCTGAAACTGGCATGCTGTGGAAACAGCCCGGA
>MFYY01000176.1:0-3291 GCA_001787855.1 Candidatus Riflebacteria bacterium GWC2_50_8
GACGGGCTGCATCAGCTTAAAGTCGATGCAATTTGCGGGTTTGCCACCCTGCTGCCCATTGAATTGCCGGCTTTCACCATTCCATTTATTGAAAGAATCAGGCCGCAACTCATGCTGATCAGCGAAACCGAGATATGGCCTCTTCTTCTTGACACCCTGCATCGCAAGAATGTTCCATACGGCATTATCAATGGTCGCATAAATGAAAAAACCGTGCGGCTGATGCGCGTTGCCTGGTCAATGTTTGAACCGGCCATCAGCAATATGGCATTCGTGTTTCCGCAGGAAAAGCAATACCAGCGGCGTTTCAAGATCCTTGGCATCGATACTGGCAAGCAGCAAACTCTTGGCTGCTTCAAATATGATATTGCTGAAGCCGCCCCGGACGGCAGCAGAATCCGCAGCAAGGCCGGCATTGCGCAAGATCATCCGGTATTGCTGTTTGGCAGCACTCATCCAGGTGAAGAAGAGCTGATCCTCGACGCTCTCGAACCACTATGGAACAATCTGAATGCCACCGTGGTAATTGCTCCCAGGCATGTTAAACGCATTGATGAGCTTGAAAGTCTGCTGAAAAAGAGAAAACTCGACTATCAGAAACTGTCAGACAAGCCTGGTGAAGTAAAACGAATTTTGCTCGTCGACACCATGGGCGAACTGCGCAACCTGTATGCTATTTCGGCGCTGGCATTCGTTGGGGGCAGCCTGATCAAGCGCGGCGGGCACAATCTGATGGAACCGGCGGCATTTGCAAAGCCCATAATCACCGGTCCGAACACCTTTAACTTTCGCTACGAAATGATGGCCCTGAACCGGGCTCAGGCAGTCATAACAGTTAACAACTCGCATGAACTGCGCGAGACCATAAGCAAGTGGATGAACAACCATGACGAATTTGCACAGTTTGGAACGCGCGCACGACAGGTTCTCGATTCAATGTCAGGCGCCTGCCATCGCACTGTTGCCAGTCTACAGAAAATGAACCTGCTGCCGTTATGCCAGACACCGAAATAATTCTGCGCCTGAACGCCATGGGCGATATTCTGCTCACGGTACCCACCCTTCGCGCCATTGCCGCGCAGGGCATAGATGTTCACCTGGTGATTCACGGTCGCTGGGCCCAGCTCGCTGAATTTTTGCCGGCAAACGTGCACTTTTACAATGGCACCGGCTGCCTGATCAAGCTCGCTGCCAGGCTAAAAAAGCTGCATGCCCGCGCGGTGTTTGATCTGCAGGGCAAGCTGTCGACAATTGCCTTGCGATCGCTGCTTAACGCGCCGATTACCAGGGTCTATCAAAAACGCAACATCAGCGAACAACTGCTGGCCATTCGCGGCAAATACCCGTTACGCCTCTCTGACCAGCGACCAGTCTGGCAGAAATACGGTGAAGTCTGCGGTGTGTCCCTCGACAACCCTGATGCTTCTCTGAACCTCAGCCCGAACTATCTTGACACCTGCCGCAAAATTTTGCACGAGCAGGGTCTCGAAGAAAAAAGCTTTATTCTGCTGCATCCAGACGCATCAAAGCCCGGCAAGCAGATTCCGGAAAAGCTCGTCGAAGCTTTGCAGAAAAGCCTGCCGCGCGCCACTGCGCTAATCGGCACCAGCAATATACCTCTGCCGTCAAATCTTAACGCAATCGATCTGCGCAACCGTTTTTCACTGTATCACCTGCCCGGCATAATACATCTGGCAGCAGCTGTAGTCTCGTCTGATTCAGGACCCATGCATCTGGCGCGGGCCGTCAACACTCCGGTGGCCGCACTGTATTTTCAAACCTGCCCATCGCTTGGTTTCGCGCCGGTGCCGGCAAACAACGTTCTTGTTCTTTCAGAACCGCTGCCCTGCAAACCCTGCAGTCTGCATGGCCAGAACTTCAGCTGCCCGGAAGGGCATTTTGCCTGCCGTGAAGTAAATGTTGCCGCTACCGTTGACAAAATTTCAGGCTTTCTTGCGGGCGTCTTATGAAAACCATCTTTATTGGCCTGAACTGGCTTGGCGACATAATAATGTCAGTTCCCGCGATTATGGCCGCAGCCGCCGCCGGCGAAGTTCATGTTGTGACCAGGCCGCATCTGAGTGAGTTTTATCAACTGCTGCCGGCAAACATCATCACCCATCCGATAACGACAAACGGCCCTGTTCACGACGTTTTAAGAGCATTCAAACCGTTGCGCGCCCTCAAGGCCGACAGAGTAATCGCTCTTCCTGATTCCTGGCGGGCGGCAATTCTGGCAAAGGCCTGCTCTGCCGGAGAAAGCATCGGATTTGCCTGTCAGATGCGCGGACTGATTCTCGACAAAACCATCGACAAACCAGCTGATTTTAAGCAGATGCACGAATCAGACCTGCACTTTATGCTGGTAAAAGAAGCCGGACTCGCGGTCGCAAAGCCATCTTTGCCGATTTACCAGCCAGACGAGCAGACGCTGCGTCAGGTTACCGGCAAATTCGGGCTCAGCGCTGGTGAAGACTACATGGTGCTCGCGCCAGGCGCGGCATTTGGCTCAGCAAAGCGCTGGCCACCAGAAAAATTTGCTGAACTGGCCAGACTTATCAGCGATTCTTACCAGTTACCCGTGGTATTGACTGCGGGCAGCAACGAGACCGCTCTTACCCGGCAAATCTGCGACGAAGCACGCGGCAGGCTCATCGATACCGCCGGCCAGACAAGTCTTGTCGAACTTGCCTGTCTGTTATCGGGCGCCCGCGCACTGATCGCCAACGATTCAGGAACCATGCATCTGGCGGCTCTCTGTAACACTCCTACAGTGGTGCCGGTCGGGCCAACCGACATGGTAAGAACCGGGCCGCTGAACTCAAGATTCGCCGGAGTCAGCACTGACATCTGCCCGCAGGCACCCTGTCGACAAAGAGTATGCCCGCGCCAGGATCAAATATGTATGCAGAATATCAGCGCTCTTGCTATCTTCGTCGAGCTGCAAAAACTTACCGGAACTGGCAATGACTGAACAGAGGTTCATGGTTTCACGCACCGACCGCGCCGGCGATCTCATTCTCACCCTGCCGATCTTTCGTGAGTTGCGAAAAGCCTTTAATAAAGCTCATATAGTTGCACATGTAAGAGCATATACCGCGCCACTGCTAAGACTCTGCCCCGAAGTCGACGAAGTTATAATTGACGATGACTACCCGGCCGGGCTGTTTTCGCCAGCACTGGCAAAGAAATTTAAAGCACTCGCCATTGATCATTGTTTTATGGTTCACCCGGCCGGCCGGGCAATCCTAGCGGCCTGGCGGGCCGGCATTAAAGCCCGCACCGGGCGCG
>MFYY01000176.1:3302-14943 GCA_001787855.1 Candidatus Riflebacteria bacterium GWC2_50_8
TGGCAGCTGCTGCTTAACGATCGTCGGGTGCAGAAAAGGTCGAGCAACGAAAAGCACGAATTCTGCTACAATCTCGACCTGCTGCACGGTATCGTGCCAGAAATCAACTACTCACCATACCTGTTTGAGCTTAAAGCCGATCAGCTAAGCCGTGGAGCAGCGCGGATCGCCGAGCTTGGTCTGCACAGACCTGTGATTATTCACCCCGGGCACGGTGGGTCGGCTCACAATATCACTACCGAGCGTTATGCCGAACTCGCCCGGATGCTAAACGAGCAAAATCTACCGGTTCTGGTGAGCCTGGGACCGGGTGAAGAAAAACTTAAGAGTTTTTTTGAGCCAGCCCGAAGCGGGCAGCTGAACTTCTTATGCAATGTACCTGATCTGGCTGAACTGGCCGACGTTTTTTCGGCCTGCTCCGCTTTCATTGGCGGCTCAACCGGCCCGCTGCACCTGGCTGCATCACTGCAGCTGCCGGCAATAGCGTTTTTTCCACCAGTAGCAGCCATGACTCCGAAGCGTTGGGGCCCGGTCGGCAGCAAAAACCTTGTCCTCAGGCCCGACCTGGGTTATTGTAAAGGGAAATGCGATGGCTGCGCCAACTCAGGCTGCATGGCCAGCATAGAACTTGAGCCAGCACTGGACTGGCTGCAAAGGGAACGCAAGCCTTGAGCAATGCAATAGTTATTAACGAAAATCTGACCATACCGGCTGATCAAATAGAAATCAGCGCAGTACGGTCGTCCGGGCCGGGCGGACAGAATGTTAACAAGGTGGCAACCTGCATCGAGTTGCGCTTTAATCCAGAACGCTGCCCGCAGCTGAGCGCGCCAGTCATAAATCGCCTGCTGGCCATCGCCGGCAACCGCGTCGACTCTGAAAACACCATCATTATTACCAGTCAGAAGTATCGCGAGCAGATACGCAATCTCGACGATGCCTGCGACAAGCTCAAAAAAATGATTCTGCGGGCTCTGACGCCTCCGAAACCCAGGCGACCCACCCGCCCGACCCGGGCTTCGGTCGAAAGGCGCATCGGCAAGAAAAAACAGACTGGTGAAAAAAAATCACAACGCCGCCGCCAGAGCTGGCCCGACAATGATTAGCCCTGCCCGGCAAAATCAGTATTATCGGTATGTATGCAATGATCAACGAAATTGATCTGCATGGCATGACCCAGATTGAAGCAGTTGAGGCTTTCATTCAATACTACAATCGCCAGGTAAAAAACAGAGACTTCAGTCGTATCGATGTCATTCACGGCTATGGATCAACAGGTGAAGGCGGCGCGCTGCGTCTGCGAATACGCAGTTTTCTGGCCAGACACACTGACTGCCTCAGCTTTGAACCAGGAGAAAGCTTCAGACCTGGCAACCCCGGGCAAACACTGGTTTTTCCGTCAAAAGCATTGCCAGATGCCCTTGACCTGCTCGCCGAAGAGATTCTCGAATACTGCGCCACCGCCAAGACGCTCAGCAAAATCAGCGGCAAATTCCGCCGGCACGGCGATGTCAAAATTCAAGCGTCACTGAAAAACCTCGAAAAGCAGGGCGCAATCACCTCTTTTTACAAAGGGCAATACCGCCATTATCAGGCCAGCACGGCAAGCAAGCATTAAAAGCCAGACAAACCGGTCATAATATTTTTTAACACACAACGGTAATCAAGCAGTCCAGACTGAGAAAAAGCGCCCGGCACTTGGCCGGGCGCTTTTTATATCTGGGTTACGAAAGATTACTTCTTTTCTACTGCCTTGAATTTTTCGTGAGCTTTCCGTGCTTCTTCAGTTCTTGCGTCGTTTTCGCCATATTCGTATTTCAGATTCATATATCTGAGAAACAGCTGGTATTCGCTCTCGGCTTTGGGCTGCCAATCAGCCTCTGACCATTCGGCCTTTTTGAGCTCGGCATTAAATTTATAAGGTTTAACCAGGTCTGAATCAGTATCGCAGTGAGTTGCGAACCCGGCACGCACCAGCAAAGCACGTTTTGACAGGCGGCTTCTCGCAGCGACAGCGCCTTCGGTCACTGACAGCGAAGTGCGTTTGCGTGAGCCAACAGCCACTTCAAATTCTGTTCCCCTGATACCTGCAACCAGAGTTGGGGTTTCAATTTTGAATTCACTGCCACGCTTGGTGAATTTATACCAGGTCTTGCCCTTGAAAACCTTGATGCTGAGTGGCTGCACTTCAACCAGCGTGCGCTCTTTAATGCGCATGATCGTGCCATCGCCATATACCAGTGTGGCCTTTGATTCTCTGAGTGTTTCAAGCAGGTCGCCGGCATAAAGTTCTACCGCCTGGGTAACCACGTCTGTTTTAGCACTGCCAACGCGAGTCAATTTTTCCTGACCGCAGATAATATCAAGTTTTGCATCGAGGGCGACCAGCTGATCAGCCCAGGCCGAGTTCAAACACATCATAAAACAAAGAATCAGGAAGCACAGCTTTGTGCATTTCATAGTATAAAGCCTCCTTGACCACTGAGGGTCGAATTACCGAAGTTTCCTAAATTATAAGAATGAGTTGCCAAGGTGTCAATGACCACAAATGCTATTTTTAGCTTAGTTTTGGCTTATTTGGCGGCAGCCGGCTGTTCAGCCTGGTGCTTTTGTACATAACCGGCAAAAATTTCGGTCAGTTCGCCTATTGCCGCTTCGAGATTGTCATTTATCACAGTATAGTGATACTGGTCTCGGTAATCGAGCTCTTTTCGGGCATTTTCAAGACGATGCCGTAATGAATGCTCACTGTCCATGTTGCGTTTGCGAATTCGGCTTTCGAGCTCATCAAAGGTTGGTGGCAGAATGAAAATCATGATTGATTCAGGGTATGCTTCGCGAATCTTCATGGCGCCCTGAACATCTATATTCAGAATGACATGCTTGCCGGCATTGAGATTGTCAGTGACAAATCGGCGTGGCGTACCGTAATAATTGCCGTGAACAAAAGCCCACTCGGCAAACTCGTTGCGCCCGATATCCTTTTCGAATTCTTCGGCAGTGCAGAAAAAGTATTCCTGACCGTTGTTTTCGCCACCACGCGGAGCCCGAGAAGTGGTAGATATCGAGTAAACCACATCTGGTGCAAACTTGTTGACTATAGCATTGCACAGCACCGTTTTGCCGACCCCGGAAGGCCCGGAAAGAATGAAAAGATAGCCCTTTCGGGTTGTTGCTGATAGGTTCATCGCTGAATTATTTCTTACGGGAAATGAGAGACTGGCCGGTCATTTCTGCCGGCTTGTCAACGCCAAGAAGTTCGAGCACGGTCGGCGCGATATCGCTGAGCCGGCCTTCGGGCCTGAGCTCATAGGAAGAGCGCGACAGAATGCAACAGGGCACCGGGTTAGTCGTGTGTTCGGTAAAAGCTTCACCAGTCTCGGTATCTACCATCTGTTCGGCATTTCCGTGATCAGCAGTGATAATGCACTCATAGCCTTTTTCGTAAGCGACAGGAATAACCTTCGACAGCACGCAGTCAACAGTACTGACAGCCTTCATGGCCGCTTCCATAATACCGGTATGGCCAACCATATCGCAGTTGGCAAAATTGACCAGTATAAAGCCGTACTTTTCGGTGCGCAGCTTTTCTATAAGATATTCGCTCACTTCAAAAGCTGACATTTCGGGTTTGAGATCGTAGGTCTTTACCTTGGGACTTGGCACCATATGCCGGTCTTCGAGCGCGAACGGCGGCTCATGCCCACCATTGGTAAAGTAGGTGACATGGGCATACTTTTCGGTTTCGGCAAGACGCAGCTGCGCAATCTTGTTGTCAGCAAGAACCGAGCCGAGCACTCTGTCGAGGTGCTGCTGCTGAAAAACCACCGGAAAACTGAATTCATCAGAATAATGCGTAAAGCTCAGGTAATCGACATGCATTTCCTTGCGCTTGAATTCTTCGAATACTGGCTGGGTGAAAACCTTTGTGATCTGGCGCATGCGGTCGGCCCTGAAGTTAAAGGCCAGAATGGTGTCGCCATCATCAATAGTGGCGATCGGGTCGCCGTTAGCTTCTATAACAACCGGTATCACGAACTCGTCGGTCACATTAACCTTATAAGAAGCTTCCATAGCGAGCACTGGATCAGTGGCGCGATTGCCAACGCCATGCACCATAGCCAGATAAGCCTTTTCAACTCTTTCCCAGCGGTTGTCGCGGTCCATGGCATAAAAGCGGCCTGAAATCGAAGCAATCTGACCAATTCCGATTTTGCGGGTTTCTTCGACGAGATCACGGATAAAATGTACACCGCTGGTCGGTGAGGTATCACGGCCGTCAGTAAATGCGTGAATGAAAACTCTGCTGAGGCCCTGAGCCAGGGCAAGCTTTAAAATAGCACTGATATGATTGATATGGCTGTGAACACCACCATCAGATACCAGACCATAAAGGTGCAGGGCTTTGCCCGACTTTTTAAGCTTTGCAAAAGTTTCGAGCAGAGGCTTGTTTTCGAAAAACGAACCATCTTCTATCGCAAGATTGATGCGGGTAATGTCCTGATAAACAATTCGTCCGGCGCCAATGTTGAGGTGCCCGACTTCTGAATTGCCCATCTGCCCTTCAGGCAGACCAACATCGAGTCCTGAAGCACCGAGGCGCGTGCAGGGGCGCTCTTCCAGCAGCTTGTTTATGAATTCAGGGTTGGCCGCATGAACAGCGTTGCCTTCAGTGGCTTCTGAGAGGCCAAAGCCGTCGAGAATTATCAACAGGACTCTTGATTTTGCTTCCATATATCAACCCTTGAAAAAAATTGAGAATACCTCAGGTTTGGCGGATTATACCCGCGAAGCCATGAATATGTCAAATTTTAGCCGGCACTGGCTTTATAAGCGCAACCGGCGTTGACTTTCCCGGCATGCTCTGGTAATAATCAGTCTATGATAATCGCAGGACTTGGAAATCCAGGAAAAGAATATGAAAACACCAGGCACAATGCCGGTTTCTGGGCGGCTGACGCCATCGCCGCAAAGTTCAGAGTAGATCTGAGCCAGCGGCAGCATCAGGCGCTCACCGGGCATCTGCTCCTGCATGGACAATCTCATCTGTTGATCAAACCGCAGACCTACATGAATCTTTCCGGCGAAGCTGTTGCCGGAGTGATGATCGAAAACAACTGCCCTCCTGAAGAACTCATGGTTATCATTGACGACATAAATCTCCCCGCCGGACGCATCAGAATGCGGGCATGCGGTAGCGATGGCGGGCACAACGGCCTGAAATCGATAATCAGTCACATCGGCCGCGATTTCTGGCGGCTGCGCATAGGAGTTGGACAGCCTGCGACCAACGAAGATGCCGCGCATGACAGCCTGGTATCGCACGTTCTTGGAACTGTAACACCTGCAGAAATGGAACTGTTTCGCCTGGTTATTGCTGAGATTCCAGAAATGGCTGCCTTGTGGCTTCTTGGCATGGGCAATAAAGCAATGACCAGATACAATGGTATAGATTTTTCGAACCCTGAGCAAAAACCTGCTACCTGAAGCCCCGAGCAAAGTAGCCGACACATTCGGCAACAAGAATTATACCTTTTGAATGCAGCTATTGCATTATGCACAAGGCTGCTTTATAATGGCACTGAATTGTATCTGACTGAGGTTACTAATGGAAGATATTACCTCTCTAACCAAAATACAGCTCGACGCTCTCAGAGAAGTCGGCAACATCGGTTCGGGCAACGCTGCCAGCGCGCTGGCGCAGTTTCTTAACCGCAAAATCGACATGGCAGTGCCAAGCGCTTCCATTATGGACTTCAAGGACATTCCCGCTATACTTGGTGGGCCTGGTACCCGCGTAATGGGAATCTTTCTGAAGGTGCTCGGCGAGATATCCGGTCGTTTTCTGCTGCTGATCCCTGAAGACACCTCGATAAAGCTGCTTAAGACGCTCATCCCAGGCTGCGAGATCGAAGACCCTCTAAAAATGTCAGAACTGGAAAGTTCATGTATGCGCGAGGTCGGCAACATTCTTGCCGGAGCTTTTCTCAATGCACTTTCAGCTTTGGCCCAGACTCCGATGTTGAACTCTCTGCCATCGATGACCTTTGACATGGCAGGCTCCATGATTGACAGCGTTGTCGCCGACATGACCGCAGTCAGCGACAAGGTTTTGATGATCGAAACCTCGTTCATCGAAAGCGAAGAAGATTTGAGAATTCACATTTTTCTGCTGCCGGAACCAAAATCTCTTCGTATTTTGCTGCAGAAGATCGGAGTTATCTAAGGCATGTCTGTTGTCATTCCGGTAGGCATGGGCGAACTGAAAGTAGCCAGAAGCCCAGAAACATTGGCCGTATATGGTATAGGTTCATGTGTTATTGTTTCTTTGTATGATACCAAAAGCAAGATTGGTGGAATTGTACACGTTATGCTTCCAGACTCCAGCGGCATAGACAAAGAACGCCTTAACCCGAACAAGTTTGCTGATACTGCCATACCCGCGCTTTACGATGCCATCAAAGCGGAAGACGGTGTATTCAAAGCCAATCTGCATGCCAAGATCGTCGGGGGCTCCGAAATGTTCCCACCAACTGAAGATTTTGAGAACAATATCGGCCGCGACAACGCAGCCTCTGTTAAAAAGGCTCTTAAGAAAATGGGATTCCCGCTGGTTGCCGAAGATATCGGTGGCAAAAGAGGAAGATCCATTGAATTTGACCTGGAATCAGGCCTGATAAGGCTGTCTATACTCGGCGAAGAACCAAGGGACTTATAAATGACCCGATTGTCACTGTTAATGGGCTTGTTCATGGCCGTAACCGTAACCGGCATAGTAGTGCTGCTTGCGGTAATGGGCAATGTCGGCGCCAGCACCATGATATATCGCGGTTGCGTAATATTCTTTATTTTCGGAGCACTTGGCACTGTCCTCGGCAGCTTTCTTGAAGTATTACTGCTTCCGTCGACAACCGAAAAAGAAACCGAAAAACTCAAACAGGAAATGATGATTGAAGATTCCGAGCTGCAGGCTGAGCTTGGCGACCTTCTCGATGACGATAACAATTCTAAGCACAGGTCTGAAAATTATGGCACCCCTACCGATGGGGCGTGGCAGAACGAGCAGGCGAAGTCTTACAGCGCTAAGATGACATCGCAGAGCAATTCTGCTACAGCTTCATAAGGCAGCCAGACACGGAGGGATGATGTGAACAAAGAACTTCTGGTAGGAAACGAATCGCAGGCGATTACTGACCCAAAGCTGAAGGCACGCCTTCAGGACGAAGAGGACCAGCAACTCTGGGAACAGTATAAAACGAATCATGATCAGCGTATCAAAGATGCCCTGATCATGAAGTATGCGTCATTCGTTAAATACGTGGCCGGCCGCATCGCGGTAAACCTTCCCAGCAATGTCGAATTCGACGACCTGGTCAGCTATGGCATTCTTGGCTTGATTGATGCCATTGATAAATACGACTCTGACCGCAATGTCAAATTCAAGACCTATGCCAAGACCCGTATTCGTGGCGCGATTTTCGACGAACTGCGCGTTCTTGACTGGACACCGCGGTCGATTCGCCAGAAAGCCCGCAAACTCGAAAAAGCCTATGCCAAACTTGAAGGCAAACTGGGTCGTGATGCCCGCGACGAAGAAATTGCCGAGTATCTTAACATCGACATTTCTGAGCTGCACAAGCTGTTCGACGAAACCAAAAAATCACTGCTGCTTTCGCTTGATGAAATCTTTTATGACGACGAAGAAGGTTCTTCACGCTTCGACTTCATTGAAGACCAGAAAAGCGACAACCCGCAAAGCAAAATCGAAGAGGCCGAGGCAAAGAAAATACTTGCCGATGCCATCTCGAAGCTGTCTGACCGCGAACGCATGGTTATCACCCTTTATTACTACGAAGAATTAACTTCCAAGGAAATTGGCAAGATTCTTGGAGTGTCCGATTCGCGGGTATCGCAGCTGCATACCACGGCGATATTGCGCCTGCGTGGCCGACTGAGCCGCATCAAGGAAGCATTGATGCAGAGCTGACGAGCCCTCAACCTTTCCGTAACAATAACGGCGCCAATTCTATTTTATAGAGCTGGCGCCGTTTTTTACTGCAAACAAAAACGGATCACTGTTACCAGCGACCCGCCTTTGTTTGCCAACCCTGTTTTTCAGGTGTGTTTTACTTCTTCAGCTTCGTCAAGCTCTATTACTACGCCGCTTTCAGCGCCTTCGATCTTGAACTGCTTAATCAGCTCGCTCAGTTCTGAGGCATTTGCAGCCAGCTGCTTGAACTTGACATCGCTTTCCAGACTGTCGAGTTTTACCGAAATGTCATCTGAAAGCGTCTTGGCTTTTGCCAGGGTCACTCTGAACTTCTTGAGAAGCTCATTCAGTGCTGCGGCCAGTTCTTTGAGGTTATCGTTGCGGCGCAGACTCACTTCAAAGGTCAGGTCGCCTTCGCTGATGCGCTTGATACTCTTTTCAAGCTTGTAAGCGGGACCAGCTGTCTGATGCGAATACATGACACTGACGATAAAGACGATAATCACATTAACAAAAATCAGCACCAGCAATCGCGGCCAGAACTCGGCAACAAAATCCTGCAGAGTGACGGTTAAACTGCGTGCTTCTACAAGAGTTTTGCTGGTGTTAACAAAATAAGAACCAAGCACGTATATGTTGCAGGCAGTAATGACCGCAACCAGAAAGGCCAGAAGCAGAATTGTTCCGGCAAATCTGCTCTGCATGTCTTTTGCAATAAAATAATTTTTACGCTGGCTCAAGCTCAAACCCTCCTGAGGGGCAAATATCTTCAGACTCTGAATATCTTACTAACTGCTAGTTTTTTTGTCAATGTATTACAAGCGGCGAGAAAGATCAGTTACAAAAAATGCGACGGCTGCCGAGTTGTTAGATTATGATAAAGCACGCAAGCAAACTTCTACCCTTTCTTCTGCTCGCTCTTTTCGCATCTGGTTGCAGCAGCAGTAGCAGCAAAAACCCGACGGCAGCTACAGACAGCTATTATCAGACCGGCATAGCCTCGTGGTACGGCGGAGAATATCACGGACAGCCAACAGCTTCCGGCGAAATCTTTAATAAGAACGCCATGACCGCTGCACATCGTGACCTGCCATTTGATACCTGGATACAGGTATATAACCTGGAGAATGGCTATAAGATCAGAGTGCGCATCAATGACCGCGGCCCCTTTGTTGAAGGCCGCATAATAGACTTGTCAGAGCGGGCAGCCGAAGAACTCGGCATGAAAATTGCCGGACTCGCACAGGTAGGAATTGAAATAGTTTCAGGCCCGTAAGACGTTTACAGCTGGTTCTCTTCGTCGCCCTTTGCAATGTAGCGCTTGTTTTCGTAAGTAATCCAGCCAGTCATGCGACCGCTCTTGCCCTTGTAGGGGGCATAAACGTGCCCACCCTTGATGTCATACTTATAATGACCATAAAACTGCACAAGACGGCCAACATCAAATCTGAGGGTCTCAGAACCAGTCACCGCATAGGTAAAATCAAACTCAGCAAGATTATCGCGGGTCTTGATGCGACAACTCACCGAATCAGTTGCAATCACAGGGTAAACCTGAATGATACTACCGCCATCGCGCACTTCAGCCTCCGGCAGCTTCTGCTCAAAAGCAGATGCCACAGTCAGATCCTGACTGAAGTAGTTGGCAAGAATGAAAATAGTGAAAACGACTATAGGTATGGCTACAAGAATGGCTTTGTCCTGCCATGTCAACTCTGGTGGTCTTTTACTCACAGATCATCACTCCCTGCGCATATTTCGAGAAAACAATAGCACAACTCGCGCCCGACGTCCAATAGCAAAGATATTTTTTTTCCCACTAAATAATCGCTGTTTGTATGTCGATTCATTTACTACGGCATTAGCGAAGGGACTCATGGACGGGTTCAAAAATCAAAATTTCCGAAAAGCCGGAACTGCAAGGAGCGCAACGTGTGGAATAATCTAAGGGCAAGACATTACTCGGTTCTCATATTGTTAGCCATTGTGGCTCTCGAGACATCTGCCATCGCTATCGACAAATTCATCAACCGCGAGAGCGAAACCGCATTTACCATCGAAAGCCCCTTTCAGAACAACGCATTCATTGAAAGCTTCAAAACCGCTGAAGCCAGCAATGTCGTTGTTCCGGTCAGAATCAGCAGCGCAAAAAGATCCACACCTGCCGTTGCTGCTGCTGTAAAGACCATCACTCCTGTCAACGCCACTCCGGAAGCAAAAACCCGTTCTGTATCAGCAGAATTTGTAGCTGCTGCCAACGAAAAAGACAATCTCAGCAAATACATTGAATATGCCGTTCAGCCAGGCGACTCGCTGTCGAACATAGCAGTCCAGTTCGGCTCAGCAACCGATCTGATCAAAAAAGCGAACAGTATTGATGACAAACACGCCATCAAAGCCGGTCAAACCCTCAAAGTCCCGATGCCCGCCAGCGAAATGTTCTATACCGTGCGCCAGGGCGACTCGCTCTCCAAGATCGCAAACCGTTTCAGAGTGCCACTCAAAACGCTTATCGATGAAAACAATCTCAAATCTCACATGCTTATGGCCGACCAGCGCATCAAAATTCCGATAAAGGGAAACAAGCCCGAGATATCACTGCTTAAAGTAAGCGACAGCGCCGATGCAGTCGCCAGCAGACTCGAACTGGTCAAAGCGGGCAACATACAGATCGTACCCGAACAGAAACTCGCGATGGTCAAGCTTGAGAAACTGCAGATGGCCCAGGCTCCCGCCACCAAAACCAAAATCGAATTTACCGAAAAAGAACTGCTCAAAACGCCTCCGGTGTTGAATAAAGCAGTTGTCTCGGCAGCAGAACCTGTGGTTGCCGCAATTGCAGCCAAGCCGGCCATGCAGCCAGCCAAAGAAGCAGTTTCCAATCAGAAAACAGAAGTAATTGCCGCTGCGCCAGTTGCTCCCGAAGAAATCAAACTCGAAAATTATACTGTTGCCAAAGGCGACAATCTGCTTAAGATTGCCCACCGCTTCAATACTACGGTCGCGCAGATTCAGCAGGATAACCGCCTGAACAACACCATGCTGAAAGTCGGTCAGGAACTCAAGGTTAATCCCAACAAAAAGCTGTATCGTGTCGTTAAAACCACCGAGGCAGCAGCCGAAACGACAAAACAGCCGACAATAGTAGATCACAAGGTTGCTTCAGGCGAATCTCTCTCTCTGATCGCCAGAAAATACAACACCACGATCAGCGCCATCATCTCTGAAAACAACATGACCAACACAGTCGTAATGGCCGGACAGCGGATCAAAGTGCCAGCACAGGCCAGCTATAAAGTTTCCCAGAAAGTTTCAAAGGTCACCCGCGCCACCTGGAAAATGCCGGTGCGTGGTCGCCTGTCAGATAAATACGGCTGGCGCAAACACCCGGTTTATCGCAAACGCCTGTTTCACGCCGGCATCGACATTGCAGCGCCCAAAGGCACTCCAATCGCCGCTGTGCAGAATGGTAAAGTAATTTACGCCGGCCGCCGCGCAGGCTATGGCAACCTGGTTATTGTCAGCCATGCCAATGGTTTCTCGACCCGCTACGCACATTGCAGCAGCATTCTGGTTAAAAAAGGCCAGAACATAAGAGCTGGCCAGCTGGTGGCAAAGGTTGGCGCAACTGGTGTTGCAACCGGCAATCAT
>MFYY01000176.1:14966-16247 GCA_001787855.1 Candidatus Riflebacteria bacterium GWC2_50_8
TGGTAAAACCCAGAACCCGCTCACCTATTTAAACTAACCTCAGGAACTTGTCCTTGAAAAAAGTTAAGACAGAATGATACATTCCGCCAGAAAACACCTGTTGCTTCTGGCGGTTTTTCTGCTCTTCATCGGAAGCGGATTTACCGCCGGCAGCAATGATCAGAACAACGGACGCAAGGCCAGCAGCAGGCAGCGTCCGGATTCGTCATTCTCAGCTGATACCGCCTACTTTAACCCGCTCGCCATACCCGAACTGCAACCGCCTCCTGAACAACCAGAAATAGCTGTCGACACAGGAGTTACCACAGCGACCGACCCGAGATTCGGTTCGCTTACCAGCCCACATCACGAGATGTTCATTCCAGCCTCAGAGATGCGCCCACCGGCACCGGCGATGAGCATACCGGTTCTTGATCGCAGAGAACCCAATCGCTATGACCTGAACGAATGGGAAGAAGGGCGCATTTTCAGTTCAAACCTCTATACCGATTCAAGTTTCTACGCAACAAGGGTCAACGGCGACAAGCACCTCTCGTCACGTGATCAGGGAGAGTTTTACGAAACCAACTATCGCTACGAACTGTTCTCGACAAAGCAGAACGGCGACTCTCTGGCAGTCAATCTCGACACCACATACACCAACGATCGCCGCCCATATCGACACGGTTTTACCGTCAACCAGGCAACAGTTGACTCGCGCACCAGAAGATCACGACTGGTGCTTGGCCATTCTTTTCCTGAAATGTCAGAGTTTTCGATGACACAAAGTGTTCTGGGCTTTTATGGCGTACAGAAGTTCGACTATACCAACGTCAGCGGATTCAGCGGCTACTATGCCACCGAGCGTGAAGATCTCGACAACCCCCGCTACGTTGCCGGTTTCAGACTTGAGCATGCCCGCGACAATTCCCTGAAAATGGGGTTCAATGTCGTGGGAACCGAAGATGGCCGTGACAACGCTGCTTCTACCGATGAACTGCCGAGTATGACCAATCGCGTGTATTCACTCGACCTCAACATGCGACCTACCGAAAACATATTTGTCGATGCCGAAATAGCGCAGAGCGACACCAACTACGACAAACGTGATGGTCCGGGTGAACAAAAAGGTGATGCCTACAGGTTTAAAACTGGTTACGAACGCGAGAATTACAATATTGAAGCCGGTTTCGAACAGGGTGATACCGGTTTTATCTCGCCACTCGGCATGACACCGCGCGACGAACGCGCTTATTATGCGCGCTTATACTATGAACTGAACCGCTATATCAGTACCCGACT
>MFYY01000177.1:0-2154 GCA_001787855.1 Candidatus Riflebacteria bacterium GWC2_50_8
CGTTGGCGCCAACAAACACGATCCGGTCTTTTTTGTTTACGGTAAAAGTTACATTGTTCAGCAATTTGATGCCATCAATGGTCTTGGTCAGCCCCTGCACGCGCAGCAGCTGATCGCCGGCCTCGCGCTCGGGCTTGAAACAGACAAAAGGGTAACGGCGCGAAGAGGGCTTGATATCTTCGAGATTGAGCTTTTCAAGCTGTTTGCGACGCGAAGTTGCCTGCGATGATTTCGACTTGTTGGCGCTGAATCTGGCGATGAAAGCCTTGAGCTCTTCGGCTTTTTCTGAAAGCTTCTTGTTCTGATCCTGCTGCAGCTTGAGCGCGAGCTGGCTGGATTCGCTCCAGAAATCGTAGTTTCCGGTGTAAAGAGTAATGTTGCCAAAATCAATATCAGCCATGTGCGTGCAGACGTGATTGAGAAAGTGGCGGTCGTGCGAAACAACGATTACAGTTTTGGCACAATTGGCCAGAAAATTTTCGACCCAGCGGATAGCCGCCGCATCAAGGTGGTTGGTCGGTTCATCAAGCAGCAGAATATCAGGATCACCGAACAGCGCCTGCGCGAGAAGCACTTTTACTTTTTGCGAGCCGGTCAGTTCGCGCATCAGAAGGCCATGAAGCTGAGGCTTTATGCCAAGCCCGGCCAATAGAGAGGCGGCATTCGATTCTGCTTCCCAGCCGTTCATTTCGGAGCACATTGCTTCAAGCTCGCTGGCGCGCGTGCCGTCGGCTTCAGTGAAGTCAGCCTTGGCGTAAAGAATGTCCTTCTCCTGCATCACCGCATACAATTCGGGATAACCCATCAGAACGACCTGCAGAACCGCTACGTCTTCGTAGGCAAAATGATTCTGGTTCAGGGTAGCAATGCGTTGACCGGGGCTGATATTAAGGTTTCCGCTATAGTTGGTGATCTCGCCAGAGAGAATTTTTAAAAACGTCGATTTTCCGGAGCCGTTGGCGCCGATCAATCCGTAGCAGTTTCCGGGAAGAAATTTAATGTTGACGCCGGCAAAGAGCTTGTTGCTGCCAAATGAGAGTCCGAGATTTTCTGTGATTATCATGATTTTTTTCCGATGTGTATGCGGGCGATGAGCTTCAAATAGTGCAGCGCCAAGGGTAACAGGAAACCGTCTATTATGAAAGAGACTACAAAAGAATTATTACAGACATTTCGTTGAAGAATTCGAAGCCTTCGATTAGAATATCTGTAGATCACAGCAAAGGGTGGGTATAATGACTCCAAACGTAGGAAAAGTTGGACCTTTCAGGTTCTATTTCTACAGTCATGAGCCAAATGAACCACCGCACGTGCATGTCGACCGCGAGACCTGCTCTGCAAAATTCTGGTTAGAACCTGTGTCTCTTGCGGCAAATATCGGGTTTAGCTCTGTTGAATTGAAAAAAATCGAGAAAACAGTGATAATGAAACAGAAAGATTTTCTGGAGGCCTGGCATGAATTCTTCGGCTCTTAATGCTGGTGAAATGGTTAAAAATGTGAGTTTTGCCCGAGATGCAATTGTTGTTGATCTTCTCGACGGCAGAACTATTTCCGCGCCTCTTGCCTGGTTTCCAAGACTGTTACATGCCACCCCGGCACAGAGAAAAAACTGGAAAATATCCGGTGGTGGTTTTGGCATACGCTGGGAGGATCTCGACGAAGACCTTTCGACAGAAGGCCTGCTCAGAGGTGCTCCGGCGCCTTGTGCAACAACGACAAAAGCGGCCTGAATGCTGACAGCCTTAGCATTCCTGAAAACTTAAATCAGATTTCTTCTTCGGTCAGCACTTCGATGCCGTTTTTCAGAAGCAGGTCAGCAGTGAAGCCGTTGCCGTCGACCAGTCTGCCGGAAAAGGTACCGTCATAAACCTTTCCCTTGCCGCAAGAGGGCGATCTTGATTTGAAAATCGCGCGCCGGCAGCCGTATTCCTTGGCCAGAGCGAGAGTTATCTCGGCTCCACGGGCGAACTGGGCGGTTACATCGGTTCCGGCCTTGTTAAAAACCTTATTGCCGGAAATTTCTGATGGAATGCGCGGCGTGGTCAGGCCGCCAAGTTGCTCCGGACAGACGAGAATCGTCTGCCCGGTTTTGACCAGTTCTCTAACCTTTTCATAGCACTTAGTCTGCCCGTCAAAGCGACAGGGCACCCCGG
>MFYY01000177.1:2165-6443 GCA_001787855.1 Candidatus Riflebacteria bacterium GWC2_50_8
TTGATCAGAGCGGCAAGGCCTGTCAGATTCATCTTGGCGATGTAGGCGGCGCAGGCTTCGGGTTCGCCGGTGACGCTGAGGTAGAAGTGGTGAACTTTGGTCGCTGCAGCAGGCTTGCGTTCAACGTAGACAGCCATGGTTTCCTGGTAGGGTTTGTTGGTGTAAGGGCCGAAGAACAGAACAGTCTGCGATTTTACGTCTTTGCTTTTTTCGCGGCGAATGGCGAGGCTGGCCCCGGCAGGAGTCGGAATCACCTTGTAAGGGTGGAAGTCGGCACCGCTGGCATTGATGGCCGCTTCGACCGACAATGACTTTGCCTCGAGTTCACTGGTGATCTTCTGCATGTTGTTCATGCTGCTGTTGCCCATAACCGCGGCCTGCATCTGGGTTTGTAGTTCAACGATTCTCGGCTGATCTCCGGCTTCGGCGGCTTTCTGCATTTCTTCGCTGAGCTTGGTTATCTGGTCGCTCATGCTTTCGAGGCCTTCGGCATCGTTGGCAAGCATTGCGCCTGCTGCCATGCTTTGTTGCATGCTCATTTCACCACGGTAACTGCATGAAACATACATCTGAATCGGAAACTTTTCGTAGCCGACCCCGACCATTTTCGGTATGCTCAGCTCTTCGGGCTTTTTTGCGATACCGTTCTGTTCATCAGGAAGCAGATCGAAAATCTTGCGGGAAGTCGCTTCGTAAAAAGCCTTTTCATCTGAACTGATCGGCCGCTCCGCGCCGCCATCAGCAAGAAGGGCACCAGCCATCAGGCAGAAAACCGAAAAAAGCATAGCAAGTCGTTTCATCGAATTGTCCTCGCAATTATATATTTCAGACCGCCGCTAATATACTGCTAACAAAGGCTGCATCCAAGTTATTTCCGCAATATAACACAATGTTGCTTTAAGACTGCTGTATCTCAGTATAACCGGTTGCCCTGGGCGTCGTAGATTATAAAGGCGGGCATGTTCTTTACTTTGATGCGGTGAACCGCTTCCATGCCGAATTCGGCAAAGTCGAGCACTTCGGACGAGACGATGTTTTCGCTGGCAATCAGCGCTGCTGCGCCGCCGATGGTGCCGAGATAAAAGCCGCCGTATTGCGCGCAGGCCTTGATTACGCCTTCGGCGCGGTTGCCCTTGGCAAGAGTGACGAGAGACGCGCCTCGGCTCATGAAAAAGTCGATGTATTCGTCCATGCGCTGCGCTGTGGTCGGGCCGAAACTGCCGATGGCGTAGCCGGGCGGCGTGCGCGCCGGGCCGGCGTAGTATACCGGGTGATTCTTAAAATATTCGGGAAGCGGCTGGCCGACGTTGACCATTTCAAACAGTCTGGCGTGCGCCATGTCGCGCGCCACAACCATAGTGCCGTTAAGCATTACCAGCGAGCCGGCTGGCAGCCGCGAAAGCTGCAGCAGAATTTCGGGCATCGGGCGATCGAGGTCTATCGCTGCGGCTTTTAAAGAGTCGATTTTGATCTTTTCGATCAGGCGCGCCGGGTTCTTGTCGAGTATTTCAAGAAAAGCGCCTTCAGCGGTGATTTTGCCGAGCATGTTGCGGTGTGCGCTGCACGAAACGCCGACCGATACCGGGCATGAGCCGGCGTGGCGTGCCATGCGGATAACGCGAGCTTCGAGCACGAGATGCGAGCCACCGAACTGGGCGCCCCAGCCGGTTTCAGCAGCGATGTCGCGGGCGCGGGCTTCCCATTCAAGGTCGCGATATGGGCTGCCGCTGCCATCAGCAGTCGTTGGCAGATCGTCGTACCAGCCGGTCGAAGCAAGCTTCATCGTCTTGAGATTGATTTCGGGCGAAGTGCCGCCAACAACGACAACCAGTGTGTAAGGCGGGCAGGCGGCGACGCCAAGGCCACTGATCTTTTCTTTTAAAAATATGGTAAAGGCTTTTTCGTTTAGCAGCGCGCGGCTGCCCTGAAACAGCACGGTCTTGTTGGCCGAACCGCCGCCCTTGGCCATGAACATGAAACGGTATTCTTCGCCCGGACAGAACGCGATGTCGATCTGCGCCGGCAGGTTGTTGTCGGTGTTCTTCTCGTCAAACATGCTCAACGGCGCCACCTGCGAATAGCGAAGAAAATTCTCTGACCAGGCCTGGGCAACGCCCTTTGTCAGCATCTCTTCGTCGGCACCGCCCGTTAGCACGCGCTCACCGCGCCAGGCAAAGATCGTTGCCGTGCCGGTATCCTGACACAGCGGCAACTTGCCTTCGGCGGCAATGATAGCGTTCTTAACCAGAGAACTGCAAACGAAGCGTTCGTTGGGTGCGGCGGCCGGATCAGCGGCTATCGCCGCCAGTTCGTCGAGATGATCGGGCCTGAGATAGTATGACAAATCATGAAAAGCTTCAGCAGCCAGCTGGGTAAGCACCTGCGGCGCCACGTTCAAAAAACTGCGGTCGCCAATTTTTTCAAGTTGTATGCCGTCACTGCTGATTCTACGATATTGCCGATTATTCATGCCAGCCAGTCCTTTCAGCCCTGTTCGTCGAAGTAGACCATATCTTCTATGCCGCTGCGATACTTTTTGCCGACCATGCCTACGAGCATGTATTCTTTCCAGATCGGGTCGAACATATACTTCTTGAGCAACCGGAAATCCTCAATTTCGCCGGAGGATTTAACGTGAGTTCTGGTGCCGGTGCAGTACATTTCCCAGTCGCCAATGCGAATACGGTCTTTGCCACAGCCGCCAATCGGCACATTGCTCGCGATAATCGCACGCACCTTGCCTTCGAGTTCATCAAGGTCAATCTGCGGTTCTTCAGGAAACTTGATGACAAACCCATGTTTAACGTCTGAATGCAGCACGCGGCGGGTATAGTTGTAGTCGGTCGCCAGAATGTGGCTGGTGATATCTTCAGCTGAATGCGCCATTTTGCGATACTTCGTCGTCTTTTCGACAACGCTTTTGATCGATGATGGTGTCGGACCAAACACGGTCGGGCGCGCCACAATGACCTCTTCGCCGAGTCCGAAGATGATCTGGGCATTGAATCCCAGCGCGCCGTAAATCAGGTCGAAGTGCTCGATTACCACGCGACGACCGTCTTCCAGAGCACGTTGTATCGCTTCGACGATTTCGAACTGCTGCTTGAAAGCCAGCTCATAACGAATATCGAGATGAAAAGTGTGTGCAGCAAAGAAGTCTTCACTGTGAAAATCGTAAATCGGCGTTGGCCGCAGGTTTACCCCATCATCATCGTTGGTCAGTTCCAGTCCGGGAAATAGCCCCTTGATCAGCGTCGATTTGCCCGCACCTTCTGCGCCGATGATGCCGATCAGCAGATCACTGGGCGTCAGGTAACGACTGGCCAGCTGCCCGGCCAGCACATAAAGCCGCGGCCGCCCGCGCGGAGCATAATAAACCGAGTATAACAGCGTCTCAAAGTGCGACTGATTGGCATACAGAAATGAATTATTCGGCACATCTGAGCGATTCGGCATATCAGAATTCTATCGCCAGAAGCGGCGCGTGCTGCTGCGCGCCGTAAATATCGGTTTCGCCTGGAGCCCCGGAAGGCATTGGCCGCTTGATGGTTATCTTAACGGCATTGGCGGGAGCGAACCAGATCAGGCTCAGAATGTCACTTTCGCTGATTTTGAGCACACCCGCAATCATCTTGCGGTTGATGATCTGCTGGTTTTTGAACTGTTCAAAAAATTCGCGGTTCTTGAACATGATATCGTAAGTAAGCTCAAACGGGCCGGCATTCTTTGAACGAATGACCTTGGCCGCTTCAAGAATGTTTCTTTTCATAGTGATTATACCTGCTTCCCGTTTTTGAAGTTTTCAACTGTTGTCGAGAACAGCTTTTCTCCGGCTGGTTCCATCAGGTGATAGATCGAAAATTCGTATACCTGGCCCATCTTGATATCTGAGGGCGAGAACGGGAACGCCAGGTTGCCGGCAGTCGAAATGCGGCCTTCGTAGCCATAATGCAGCAGCGTTGAGCGCGCGACGCTGCACAGCGTGTCGGCCTGTTCCTGAGTCGGGCAGAGAGCTTCGATAACGATGCAAAGCTCGTGCGAAGAAACTTGAGTCAAAGGCTCCATTGCGCCCATGACGCCATTCTTGCCATAGACATGAAAGAACAGTTGCTGCGAACGATCGCTGTCTGACGACATGTCAGATACCTGCTGCTTAACCTCGGCCAGAATCTTATCGATGCCGGCAATCATTATCGGGTCGCGGGTTCCGGCAATGCTGATGCTGCGATAACCGATCGGACGGGCGCCTTCCAGCTTGATGCAATAAGCCGGCGACTT
>MFYY01000178.1:0-2324 GCA_001787855.1 Candidatus Riflebacteria bacterium GWC2_50_8
TAAAGAAAAGCTCTGATGCGAGGTAACCGGGTGCTCTTTCAGCGGCAGACTCAAGAATATTGGAACTGACAAAGCCAAACTCTGCAGTTTCTGCCAGTTCAGCAAGTCGACGGCTGCCGTAGGTAAATTCAATGTTGCCAACCAGCATGGCCTCGATACCAATGGCATTAAGGGTTTTAATTACTGCGGCGCCACGCGTAAAGTAAGCATCGGCAGTGCCCGAAATTTCGCTGCCTACCGAAAAGAAGTTATACGGGCTACCCTCGAACGCGGCAATGGCATCTTTTACCACGGCGGCAACGCCTGCTGCGCCGCCCATGCGTTTGCCCTGATACGGCTTGAACTTAGCCTTGAACGGGCGAATGCGACCTTTGCTCATGCCGGTCAGCAGAAGATGATAGCGGCGGTTCGGATTCGGATACATCAGCCACAACAGAGTGATAATAACCGACAACACCGAAGCCGCCAGAAAAAGCTGGCTTAAGCTGAGTCTATTTGTGCGTTCACTGTTCATGCTGTCTCATTTTAGAGCCCACGGCAGCGCAAAGCAATGTTTTTTTTGCATAAAAAAACCGCCTCTTTCGAGGCGGCTCTTTTACTTTAACTTAGGTCAGGCTTAGAAACCTTCGATTTCGCCCATTCTCTTTTCGTAGGCTGACTTTTTATCTTCGGTTACGTGACCAGCGCCGTGTTTTACGCTTTCTTTCACGCGATCGATAACGTCTTTGATCAGTCTGCGGGTGTCGCTATCGAATGAATTCATCTTGTAGGTGAAGAATGTGAAGTATTCACCAGATTCACCGTTTTTGCGCTGCAGATCCCAGGCGATAACTTTGATCAGAAGTTTTGCGTTGTTTTCGCGCAGATCGTAGGTATTGTTGAGGCCTTCAGATACGCCCAGTGAGTAACTCATTTCGGGATTGGCAGCTCTTCTGAAATCTGTGATTTCGCCGGACTGTCTGACCAGATCATTCATCAGCATACCCATGGTTCTGAGAGAGATTTCAGCCTGTTCGCTCTGACCGGCCTGGCCAGCCTGTTCTGACTGTTCACCCTGCTCGCTCTGGCCTGCTTCATCGCCCTGACCGCTCTGACCACTCTGGCCTGCATTGTCGCCAGGCTGTTCGGGAGCCGGGTCAGCTGGAGCTGGAGCTGGAGCTGGAGCTGGAGCTGGAACTTCGGGAGTCGGTTCAGCTGGAGCTGGTTCTTCGGGAGTCGGTTCAGCAGGAGCTGGAACTTCGGGAGCCGGATCAGCAGGTGCCGGGGTTTCGGGATTTGCTTCTGAAGAATCTCCGGGGGTTCCTTCGTCGCCGGGCTGTGCTTCATCGCCAGGCTGTGCTTCATCACCGGGGAGTTCAGGGAGAACCGGATCTTCGGGGGCCGGGCTTGGAACTTCGGGAGCCGGATCAGCAGGAGCTGGTTCTTCGGGAGTCGTCGGTTCGGTTGGTGTCGGTTCTTCGGGGATCGGAGCTGGTTCGCCGCCCTGGCCAGGTTCGTTGCCTTGTCCGGGCTCATTGCCGATCGGGGGAAGGGGTTCGCCACCCTGTCCAGGATTATTGCCCTGATCCGGGTTGTTGCCCTGACCGGGATTATTGCCACCATTTGGTTTGCAATCGTTTTTGCGCCAGTGACCCTTGGTCCATTTGCCGTTTTTGTCGTAGTGACCGACAACCCAGACGCGATTCTTGCAGCCGGTAAGCTTGTGTTTAATAGCTACACCGGTGTCTTTGAAAGCATTGTTGATTTTGGCGCCGGCTACCTTGATAACCTTGCCGGTTTTTACGACAACGTTCTTGATCGCCTTGCCAGTTTTCTTGGCTACAGTTTTGATGGCCTTACCAGTTTTCTTGGCAGCTGTTTTAACAGCCTTGGCAACCTTGTGAGAAGCTTTCTTCAGACAGTTGCCAACTTTGGCAAAGAAGCCTGGTTTGTGGTGACAGCCAGAGTTACCAGAACCTTTACCGGCAAACACTTCAGCCGAGAACAACATACAGAAAACAGTTACAAGAGCTATCAGTCTTGCCCAGTTTTTAGACATACAGTCGCCCCCTCCGGATAAAATAATAAAAAAATAATTTCGTAACGATGTATATTAAAGCAAAATGTGTACCACAGCGAAACAGGCCTTCAAAGGCTGTTTTCAGAGGCTTCAACCAGAATATCAACAAAAATTCAGCAGCTGGTTGCCTAAAATTAATCGGTCATTTCGGCAATAGCTTCTTCCGGGGTGTCAAAACAGCCAGCATAAAGGAAAACGCCAACCATCTCAAGCACCCGTTGCGACACATCGTTGAGGTTGCAGAAAGCCAGGTTCCCCTGTCGCT
>MFYY01000178.1:2373-6618 GCA_001787855.1 Candidatus Riflebacteria bacterium GWC2_50_8
GAAAATTCCGGCAACCCTGTACCAATCGAGATTCTACCTCTGGGACCAGCGTTTCAGTAACGCCGGCCGCAAGATAGCCGCTGAACTCAACTATCGTAATCTGGCCAGACATCTTAAAGTTGAGGGTAAAATTCTTGTTATCCAAGCAGCCTCCTGATTATCGGCGAAAAATATTCTTCAAATTCTTGCCAAGATCTTTAATCTTGTTCTCTATCTTCTTCTGCGGCGTCTCCTGCTTTATCGGCTGAACTGTAGAAGTAGAAGTAGCAGTACCTGCGGCCGGCGCTACCGGAGTCGTCTGCGTCGCAACCGGCGCATCGGGCTGTCGCTTAACTCCAAACAGCTTATCAAGAAGCTTGCCACCCTCTTTTTTAACCGCCGATTTTGCCCTGCGTTCGGCAGCATCTTTAAGCATACGGTCAAGAGGAATGCCAACCGAAGGCGACATGAACGAACCCTTTATCGTTACCGGAATTTCCACCGACGCTTCGTCGCCAATCATTTCTCGAAGAATGTTACTCTTCAAGGCAGTCTGACGATTCAGCTGAAAGCGGGCTTCACCATCCAGAGTTGTATCAAGACCAACTGACCCTACAAAAGTTACTCTGTCTTCACCCGCTTTGGCAAGAACATTATTTGAGCTTATACGACCATTCGCTATCTTATAGTCACCGGACACATTATCAATCGTCCCAGACGCAAGCTGTGGAGCATTCAGCTTGTCACCAATCTGCTTAAGAAATGGTGGCGAATTGTAAGTGCCCTTTGGCATGCCCAGCTTGGCATCACCACTGATCTCAGCCAGGCCGAGCGTGTTGCCGCGACCGGTAAAACTGCCGTTCAGGCCGCCGGTAAGCATATTCGGATACTTTGTGTTCTGCTTGAGAAAATCTTCGGTCATCAGATTGTTGAGATTGCTGTCGAATTCGAACCGGATCGGCTCGGACGCCAGAAATACTTTGCCACTGGCCTTTACCTTACCCCTGAACATATCAAGTTCTGCCGATGTAACCGAGAAAACCGACTCGGTGTAGTTATAACTGGCAGTAAGCTTTTGAAATGGGAATTTGAACACGTCGCCCTTTTCACTAACCGGAGCGGTGATAACACCTGTTGGGATCGCGGCGGTTCCGGCCACTTTTATTTTTGCAAGAGGGCCGGTGATCGTGCCATTACCAGAGCCCTTGCCATCAAAAACATAACCGGTGTCTTTCAGGAAAAAACCGGCAGCATCAGTAGCATCGAGCGGGTTAACCGTATACTTGAAATTGCTGACAAACTTTGCCCAGTCTTTCAATTCACCACTGACCGTGGCAGTTGAACTTCCCCAGCCGGCGGTGACGCCGGTCGTAGTCAGTCCATTATTACTGATTTTGATTGGCCCGGTTATGTTCTCAACCGGCCTGAAAACTGCCGGATGAAAGAACCGCACACCTTTAAGCGATGCTTCGCCATTGATGGCGGGCTTTTCAATAGAGCCTTTGACATTTACATTCAGATCGGATCTGCCGCTGACTTCGATCTCTTTGGGCATTCCCGGCACATTCTTACCGATAAGAGCCCGGATCTGGCCGAGATCGGCACCACTGATACCAAGACTGGCATCAACTAACGGATTTTTAAAATCTCTTAATGTCCCGCTGATAGTTACTTTGCCACCAAGAATTTCGGCAGCGACCTTTTCGAGAGTAAGCTTATCAAGATCGGCGCTGGCAGCGCCATTAAGCTTGGCGAGCACAAAACCGCGATCGCTCATATCGGCATTAATATTCTTTAGTTCAAGGCGACCTTTCGGCTTGATTTCACTCAACTTTCCGCCCACCTGCATTGCCAGAACCAGCTCGCCAGTGAACTGACCAGGTTTAATCGGCAGCTTAAACAAGCCAGCACCAATTTTGGCGAACTCATCAACATTGACATTACCATCGGCTGAAATATCAAAACCAATGTCAGCGCTGTTGGTCAATACGCCTTTAACTTTAACCAGCGCGCCAACTCCTTTTACCTCAAGGCTCTCGATATGAATCTTGCCCTTGGCAGCACCAAGACCTTCGAGACGAATCTTTATCCTCTCAACGCTGGCCTGCGCCGAGGTTTGCTTCTCCTTGAGATTGATGAGATCAGAATCAAAAGCCCCTTCAATCCGCGGTCCTTTGTTGTCATAATAAATTTTGCCCTTAAACACGCCCTTGCCAGAAGGTGTTACCCGTTTGGCATCATCGCTGAGGAAACCGGAGGCCAGCTTCCAGATGCTGTCAAAGTTAGCGTCAATATTAACTTCGCCGACAAATGACAACGGGTCTATGGTCAGACTACCGGTAGTCAGCTTAACCTGAGAGTCTGATACCCGGACAGAAAAGCCACTGAAAGCAATCTTGTCGTCCTTATAGCGTATCTGCCCGCGTTCCAATTGAACAGCTTCGGGTAGAGCCTTTGCATTTACCGTTATTTTTTCGGGAACAACGCTCACATCTATTGCCAGCAACTTTGAGTCGAGCAATGACACTGAGCCTTCGGCAGAAATCGAGCCGTTCTTGACCAGCACACCATGTTCTGCCGGCACGAATTCTTTCACCAGAGGCCAGACAGCATCAACCTGCACTGGCGACAATTTGAAAGTTGCCGTGGCGTTGAAGGGCGAGATACTGGCAACGTCTACGCCGAGATCGGCTTTTATGCCAGGTTCTATCGCCAACTGGCAGCCGCTGACCTTTATCGCACCATCTTTGAAATTGTAAACAACATCGGCACTGACATTAGCCGACTTGATGAAAGCCACCTGTTTCTGATATTGCTGCGGAACCAGTTTTTTGATCTCTTCGATGTCTTTGCCGGAAACTTTGAGTGAAGCGCTGATTCTTTCGGGCCATTGTATGCTGCCGTCAACTTTTAAAGAGGCGACAGATACCAGGTCTGCATCTATTTCGAAAGGAAGACTGCTTGACAGCATCGCCCGCGACAGGCTTGCACTTTTAAGCACCAGCTCGCGAGGCTTTTCAGATCCCTGTTTTACACTGAATCGCAGATCACTCATACTGACGTTTCTGAAAGGAAGCTTGATTGCTGACAGATCCACGGGCGTCTTTGCTGGTTCAGCTGCGGCGTCAGCAGCGCCTGTCAGCGATCCTGCAAGTTCGACAATGGTTGTGCCAGATGCGATGTTGATCGAGTCGAGCACGAATTCACCCTGCAGGGCTGCGAAAAAATCAGGAGTAACGTTAAGCAACGCAATGTTTGCATCGAGTTTGAGTTCAGGCGAGTCTGTTGCAACACGGATATTCTTTATTGTTATGCTCGGAAAAGACATTTCCAGACCGTCGAACTTCACATCCATTTTGATAGCAGCACTGATCTTTTCTCCGACAATCTTTTCAAGCTGGCTGTCAGTGGTCAGACGGTGATAAACATAATAAATGCCGATTGCCATTGAGGCACTCAGCAGCAGAACAAAAACCAGAAAAATCTTGAGATAAAACATTATCCCGCGCGCTTTTTTTACGGTTTTTACTTCGTTTTCTTCCATTTTCGTGCCTCCGTTAGAACCTGAGCGGCGCAAATCCCCGCGCTTTTCTAGTGTAGTATCACCATAACACAAAACAACCCCGGCCGGCAAAATTCATGACTTGAAAACTGATCAGCCGCAGGTTTTAATAATATAAGACCAGAGCAATTGCATTGCAATAGTTGATTCCCGGGATTAACCTCGCCAGAGATTTTTGCTGCTCATTACTTTGGCAGATTTTGACGAAAGATATTTATAGATAAATGGCGGAGGCAAAATGACGCGGAAAAAATTCAGGCCAAAACGACGTTATGGCAATTTTTTTTACTCGATAATCCTTCTTGCCATGCTCATTTTATTCAACGGCTGCACCGGCAAGGGCGATCTTCGCTTCAATCCACTACCAGACAGCAGCATTTTTACGCTTTCCGGGCAGATAAAACTTCCTGAAATCGTTGAGACTGATCTGGCGAGCTCACTGCGCGCCGAACTTGTTGCGATCAGTGATTTTTCTGTATTCATGGTGTCAGCCGGCGGCGTAAGTTCACGTTCCGACAAAACTGGCAATTTTTCGTTAAGCAAAGTAGCGTTTGCCGAAGATCTGGTTGTGCGGGCCGAAGCGGGCAAAATTGCACTGCTGCGCCGCGTATCTAGTGATGAGCTTTATTACAATGATCTCAGCAAGCTCGAACTCAACCTGCAAACTACTGCCGAAGCTCTGATCTGGCAACAGGGCATCAATA
>MFYY01000178.1:6625-22454 GCA_001787855.1 Candidatus Riflebacteria bacterium GWC2_50_8
CGAGTATGAAGCGCTTGTCGCGGAAGTCGTAACCGCAATCAAGTTATGTCTACAGTTGCCAAAGACCGCTGTGCCGCAGACTGTTCTCGAACTGGCGGCCGTAAAAAATGCGGCAAGCTCAGCAGCCAGCCAGATTCTTGAGCGTGAGATAATGATCAAGGAAGCAAACAGTGTATTTAAGCATATTCTTCTGCGCAGCGACCTCGAACTGTTGAAAGTCTACATATCACCGTCGTTTATGAACGACTGGGATACAAGTTCGACCTGGAACGATGCGATAAGCCATTATAGCGACCTGTTCAAAGATTTCAGCTTTGTTGAAGTCAACTGGACAATCAAGGACAGTGAATTTCTGCCGGAAAATCTGGTAAGAGTGCGCACAGAAGCGAAAATCAAGCTCAAAAATCTGCATACTGAAGAAATTGTGCGCGATAAAACCTACACGTTTGATGCTCTGTGGCGTAAAGAGGGCAACTTTTGGAAAGTCTACCGCAACATGCCCTATCGCGACACTCACCCAACTGAAGTCTATGCTGACAGCCGATGGGGAGAGATTGCCGACGCTCATCGGGAGCTGCAGGCCGCTCTGGCTACCGAGAAAATCGAGGTAGTTTCCAGCCGGATCTCACAAACCTTTGGCAACGACTGGGATGTAACCAGCACCTACAATGACCTGACCACCTGCGCCAAAAGCCGCTTTGACATGATGGATGTCAAGATCGCCAATTATTCGGTTGATTCTATCGACTTTTACCAGACCGACCGGGCAAAAGTGAAATGCAGCGTCCAGGTCAAGGTCATCAGCCTGCTGCCAGGCGTTGATATCGATTCGGGGCCGATTAAAGCTGTTGTTGAATGGCGGCGCGAAGACGGGGTCTGGAAGATATTCCGCAACCTGCCCTATCGCTTCTCACACCCGACCACTATCGACTAAAGCGCAGCCTATTTCTTTTCAAGAACCTGCAGGCGTCGGGCAACTTCCTGATTTTTCGGCGACATTTCTTTGGCTCTGTGCAGAAGACTTATCGCATACGGCGCATCTTTTGGCGATTTAAAACTATCGGCCAGGCTAATCAGCACCTGCACATGATCAGGTGAGTACCCGGCAAGAATACGATTATCGCTCAAAGTCTTACGGGCACTGGCCAGATCCATTGATTCGAAGAGACCAGGAAAATTACGCCTGATAAAGAACAATTCTTCTTCGATTTCACTATCCTGAGGCTGAATTTGTTTGACAACCAACAGACATGCCAGTGCCACATCAGGCATTCGACGCTCAAGAAAGATAAACGACAGCCCACGCAAAGCGGCAGCAAAGTCTTCGGCATTGTCAGCAAGTTCCAGTGCCTTTAGATAGGCGACCTGCGCCATCAGAACGTTTGGGCCGGCAATGTTTCTAAGCAGCATAAAACCTCGTTCGCTGTAGAACGCCGAACGTACCGGGTTCCAGAACACGGCGCGCTGCATATTGGCGAGCGCTTCTTCATGCTTGTTTTCTTGAAAATCAAGAATAGAAAGCAGGTAAAAGCCATCAGAAATCGGCTGCTCAACCCACTCAACTTCGGGTTTGCGGCCCTGTCGGCCTTCGAGGAGAAGATACAGCTCTTTTTCCATCATCGAATGAAAGCTTTTGTATTCTTTGGTCTCGGTCGGCTTGAAGCTGTCATGACCAAAGATCATCTGATTGGCAATTTCTCTGGCTTCCGGGTAATTTCCGGCTTTCATGCGTTCCATGAAAACCATCATCATCTGATTGGTCAGCTTGATCGGGTCTATTTTTGTCGAGTCAACCGTACCGCTGGCTGTTCTTGGAATCACTGGCGCAACCGCTGCTTTTGCCGGCGCGGCTTTAGTGGTGGCCGGCTGGGCAGTATTCTGTGTAGGATTTGCGGGGCTGGCGGTCTTAGTGGTTTTGCCGGTTTTTGCCGGGGTTTTTGCCGGAGTAGCTGTTTGCGCCGACAAGCTGTTGCTGACAAAAAGAGCAGCGATCAGACACAAAGGCAGATATTTTTTAGTCATATATTCAGATTCCTTTAGTATGCATTTTCACGGCGTAATATACTTCTTCCCCTTACGAATTGCAACCCATGGCAACGGAAACGTCGGGTGCTGAAAAATGAGCGAAGCAACTGCCAAAAATTGAGCAGAATGCAGAAACAAACTCTACAAACAAGGCCAACAGGCGATCTCTACAATGGTACAATATTTGCTTTATAGGCTGCATCCTTAAACTTTTAGAGGAAGGTAACTAGATATGTTGCGAAAGACCGCCATGGTTTTGTTCTTGACTCTGGTCTCTCTCTCAGCCTTTGCTTTTGATCAGGCTGATTTTAACAATTGTCTGGGCAATTATGCCGAAACTATTTCACAGGCCGCTTATCTGGCCAGCGAAAAAGCTGACAGCGCCGAAAAACAGGCCTTCGAAGGTGCTGCTGACCGCGCTGACAAAGCAGAAAAACGAATCAGAGACATTATCAGCAACATAGAAACCCCTCAGGATTTTGAAGCTGCCCAGAATACTCTGGCAACATTCGCAGCTGGCAGCGACCTGAACGCCCATACTGTAGCCGTAGTCGAAAAGCTTTTGCAGCAGCGTGCTGGTTTTGTTTCAGGCAGCGCCGCAATAGCCCCCGAAATCACCCTGAGCAATAGCGGCCGCGCCGCAGCTGACCCCGAACTGCTGATGAATCGCCGCCAGCGCCGCCTGGTGATGATAGATATTCCGGTTGTCGAAGCAGTTATATCATTTACCGATACTGACAAGAACAGACGCCTCGACAATCTCAAGAACATTTTCCAGAGACACAATTGCAGAATTCTTTCAGAGAACAGTGATAACAGCAACGAACTTACCCACACCTTCTACTTTTCAGGACGCAAGTTCGTGGTTGACGCCATCCTCGGCCACTTCGGCGGCGACCTGATTCAGAATGACATGAAAGCCGTAGTCAGAATCACTACTGGCGGCTTCTGGGCTGGTAAAAAATCTGTAGACTTCAAAATTGCCCCGACCGCAGACAACGGCGTAATGGGCGAACTTTCCTGGTATAAATCTGTTGTCGAAAAAGATCCGACCAGATACCTCGCCGAGAATAACTACAGAGAACTTGCCACCCTCGGCTCTCTCGAAACTATCGCCGGCGAAAAGAAACTTCAACTCAAAAACGCACTCGCCGAGATCTGGGTAATGTCTAAAAACGGCAGCCAGCGCACTGCAGTATACTTCAGCAAGCTCGACCTTGGTGACGTATACGTTGATGCCCGCTGAGAAATGAAGGGAGAAAACCACATGAACATCAATAAAAATCTGATTTTAACTGGTATCTTTTCGGTCAGCATGGCTATCAATCCTTTCATGGCAGGCGCTGTCGAAGAGAAGGACATTGAAGAACTTGAAAAAAAGCTGATCAGCGTCGAAACGCAACTGCTCGAGCCCGAACTCAGACTCGACAAACTCCAGCAGGACCGCTCAAAATATGATGGTGCCAGCGGCTGGTTTCAGGGAAGCAAGAAAAAGGCTCTGGACAGTGAAATTGCAAAGTCCGAAGCCCTGGCAAATGAAAAATACAGCGAAATGAAGTCAACTGCACAACAGGTGCAGAAGATGGTTTTTGACGTCGCTCACGCATTTGAAAAGCATGGACAGTTTGAAAAAGCTATCGAATATTATCTCAAGGTCGAAAACCGCACCGATGAGATCAGAAACCGCATTGCAGCATGCTATAAGGCCAAGAAGGATTATCAGCAGGCTATCAAGTGGTTGCTCGAAATGAGCCGCACCGACAGCAATCTGCTCGAAGTTGTCGACTGCTACAAACTCGACGGCAGCATGCGCGAAGCAGTTTACTGGCTTTTCGAGATTCTGGCGCCATGGTCTGAAAATTCATCTGAGCTTACCGCCCTCAAACTTATCGAAGAATACAATTACCCGCAGCGCCCGAATGATTACCCCGATTTTTACAAACGACTTTCTGATATTTACCTGACCAAGGCCATCAAGGCTTACGACGGTAATTTCCTGCAGGCCAGCAAGGACTACCGTAAAGCGGTTGAACTGTTGGCCAACGATATGAACGAGACACCGCAGCTCGTAAGCTTTTCCATACTTGAACGTCACCAGAACGATTACCGTGTGGCACTTGAAATCCTTGATCGTCAGCGCGAAGCCGCCGAACGCAACTTTGAAGATCGCGTTCGCCAGGCCAGAAACGACATTGAAGTTGCTGAAGACCGCCTGCGCCGGGCCAGACATGACGCCGACCGCGACTATGAAAACCGCGTGCGCAATGCCGAGCAGAACGTAAAACGCGCCCAGGACCGCCTTAATGAACTCACCAAAAACACTGCTACTCCACCTGAAGAGCTCGAACGCGCCAAACGCAATCTCGAGAACGCCAACCGCGAACTGCAAGATGTTCGGAGAAACCGCGAGCAGATCATAAGAGATTATCTCAGGCCCTACGAACGCGACGTGCGCTCAGCCCGCGATGATTACGACCGCCTGCTTTCGAATCGCACCCAGATCATCGAAGAATACATCGCGCCTTACAAACGCAAAGTGGCCGAAGTGAAAAATTCGCTCGAACGCATCAAAGCAATGCACGACGCCAACTTTAACAACTGACCGTAAAAAATTGCGGCCCGCTACCTTCTGGTAACGGGCCGCGTTTTTTTTCGCTTTTTACCCTTAGCCGGCGGTGCCACTCAATTTAAAGCGCTGCAACGCCTCGTGATTGGCGCCATCTGAAGTCAAAACACTCTTGAACAATACAAACTCAGCGACTTCCCAGTTGCCCCTGAATTTTCTCAGCACTCTCCGTGCCGACCTGACTCCACGGTTGCGCGCCAGCGTAAGATGTGGCTTAACTTTTTTGTTATCAGCCAGGCTGGCAAGCTGCTGACGCAGGTTAGTTGCCAGGTCAAACAACGGCTGGCCACCATCGACCTGAGCATAAAGAACGCGAGGTTCACCGGTTTCAGGGAACACCTCTGTGTCAGACAGCGATACGGAAAAACCTGCCAACCTGCTGGCAGCCTCTTCGCCTGCCTTCATAACTTTTTCAAGTTCTTCAGGAGGCACGGCTCCCATAAAGGCGAGCGTAATATGGAGCTGGCCAGGTCGCGACGGCTTCCAGCTGCGGTCGAGGGTTTCGCCAAACCGGGCGATTTCGTTACGCGTTTCTTCAGGAACTTCGATTGCAAAAAAGAGTCTGAGTGATTCGTTCATCGGCACTTTTCTTCCTTGAGTAGTTTAAAAAAGCTCTGAAAAACAGTTCGGCAGATACGATTCTTTATCATCTGACGGTTTCCGGGCCAATCTATCAGCTGCGACCATTCGATATCAGGCCCGACTACAGCTATCCATGCAGTACCTGGCGTTTTCCCTTCGAGGCTGTCCGGGCCGGCAACGCCAGTAGTAGCCAGTCCCCAGTCGGCATCAAACATTTTTCTGGCCACTCTGGCCATTGCCAGGGCAACTTGTTCAGATACCGCACCATGCTCTCTTATCAGCTCTTCGGCAACACCGGCACCTATCTTTACAGAATTCGCATAGGCAGTCAGCGATCCAGCGAAACATGAACTGATACCGGGGCAGTCAGTGATTTCTGCAGCCAGGCTGCCGCCAGTAACCGATTCGACGCAGGCGAAGATCTGCTCTGCCGCAACCAGTTTCTTCATGATCGCAGAAACCAGTGTTTCGTCGTCAAACCCGAAGATCCATGGCGACAGAATAGCCTCTATTTCCATGATAACAGGGTCAGCAATGGCCATAGCCTGTTCCATGGTTGGGGCCACCGCAGCAACTCGCACATCGACCCCGCTGTTTCTTGCATAGGTGCCGATTCCCGGGCTTTCAAGACTGGTAAACTGACTGATTCTTGAGGCCAGGTCAGATTCGCCGATTCCGGCCGTATGAATGGTGCGATGATAAATGAACTGGTCAGACACCGGCAAACGTGATTCTACCTGCTCGTGCCACATTTTTTTGAGTTCGTGCGGCGGACCGGGCAATGCGACAATCACTTTTTCGTCAATTGAGACAAACCATCCGACAGCGGTGCCTACCGGATTGGGCAACGCAACGGCATTCTTTATCAGCCAGGCCTGTTTATTATTGCTTTCGTGCATGGCGCGGCCACGGGCGGCAAACATGCAACGCAGATTTTCGAGCAACTGCGGGTCAAGATATGGCTCCTGGTTCGCCACTCTGGCAATGGCTTCTCGCGTCATATCGTCTTCGGTCGGGCCGAGTCCGCCACCGACAATGATCAGGTCAGCACGCTGCATGGCCTCTTTTATGGCAGCGGCCAAGCGCAGAATATTGTCGCCGACCGTCGATTTGCGATAGACAAATATGCCTCTGTCACGCATTCTTTCAGCAAGAAAAGCGGCGTTGGTATCGACGATTTCGCCGAGCAGCAGTTCGGTGCCCACACTGATTATTTCAGCAACAATGGTCTTATTCATAATGGCTGATTATAAAATTTTACCAGCAACAAGTCCAGCGGCAAAAGTGATTGAAATCAGCGTAATCCCATCCAGCGCGCCAGCAGACCGACAAAGATAAATACCAGATAAACAAAAAATGCGGCCTCAATGTAGTTTTTGCCAGTCGAAACCGATCCGGGCGCGTAGCCGGTATTGATTTTCCATTCAAGGAGCTGACGACGATCTTCTTCACCGAGATTGTCGATGCCAGAGCGGTTTTCCCAATGGTGAAGAAGCTCATGAGTAAGTGTTTTCGTAATTTCACAGCGAAAATCAGCAATCGGGTAATGCGGAAAGGCCTTGAGAAATGAGCCAAAATAGAGAATAACGACCGGGTTGCCAAAATGCCCGCATGGCATGTAATGCCCCAGAACATATAAGCCACGCATGTAACTGCTGTAATTGTGGATACTCTCTTCGATGATAAACTGTGCAACACCCTCGCGAAAGTGCTCGGGAATTTCGGCAAGAGCCTCTCTGAACAGTTCGTCGAACTGATCGAAGCTCAGCATTGAGGCTCGCATATCCGGGTTGTGCAGGTCCATACACCTATGGTAACAGATAAGCTGTCACGCTCAAAATTTTATTGCCAATCCGAACCTTTTCTGCTAGACTATGCCGGTAGTGACCCTTAAGCGAGGGTGGCGAAACTGGCAGACGCGCTAGACTTAGGATCTAGTGGTAATACCGTGCGGGTTCAAGTCCCGCCCTTCGCAATCCTCTCCGGAATGGGTATCTGCGGGAGTAACTCAATGGTAGAGTCCCTGCCTTCCAAGCAGGTGGTTGCGGGTTCGAGTCCCGTCTCCCGCTTTGTTTTTGTCTGAAACATTCTGTTTCTAAAGAGAAGGACAAAATTATGAGAGCAGGCAATATTTTTGCTACCACAATTCTGGCAATATTTATTAGCGGTTCTGTCAACGCAGCGGACACCGCCGCCACATTAAATCAGGCCCAGGAACTGATCAAACAGAAAGATTATGCGGCAGCAAAGGGCTTGCTGGCACGCCAGCTCAAGACCGATCGCAACTCATACAAACTCTGGCTGGCACTCGGCTACGTTTACGAAGCCGACAATGATTACGAACAAGCGTTAAAAGCTTTTATGCGCGCCAGTGAGTTACAGACAGGAATAGAAGGACTGGCCACCCGCATAAACCGCCTTCAGGAACTGGTTAAGTCTCAGCCGAAAAAAGCAACTGCTGATGCGACAGACGCTGAGGCAAAAGCACGCAACCTTCTCAACACCGCTCGCTACAAGCACTCATTCAAAGAATATCTCGAATCCTACAAGCTGTTTGTAGAGGCCGTAGAACTTGATCGCAGCATTCTTGCGCGCGACTACGGCTTTATCGATAATGGCCTCAAATATTTCAGCGAAAACGCCAATCAGCCAGAACATCAATTTTACCTGGGTGCATACAACTTTTACGCAGGGCTTTATCCAAAATCAGAAGAAATGCTCGCCGACTACATCAGAGACTATCCAAAGGGCACACAGATAGAAACGGCTGAAAATATGCTTCAGGAATGCAAAGATATAATAGCCCAGGCAAAGGCAGCTCAAATTGCAGCAGAAGCTGCTGCGGCAGCTGAGATAAAGACTGTCGATGCAAGAGTCGCGCCAGCATCGGTCTCTTCCGACACGGCACAACCATACGTTGTAAAGTATGCCGAACCACAATTTTCGGACATTCCACTGCAGCAAGACGATGCGCAGCAGACATACGGAGAAAATCAGGGCGAATCCTTTGATCTGGCAATGTCACGGGAGAAAGCACTGAAACTGCTGAATGATTTTGACCAGGAAAGTGATTACGAAAAAAAGTATGACATTCTCTGGAGAATTGGCGTTATCAGGCAGCCACTCCCAGAGGTGATGGGCAAATTTTCGAGTCTGCTCGAAGATGACAAGATTGAAACAGTATTTGCAACCCTTGAGGCCCTGGAAAAAATAGGTCTGCCAGGCGCAGAAGCCTGTCTTCCTAAAGTCTATCAACTTCTCGGTCACAAGGATCCCCGCATAGTTTACCGGGCAATCGAGTCATTTTCTAAAATGCCAATGCACGCAGACAAAATTGTGCCCAGGCTTTTCAATATCTACCAGACCGAAAAATACAGCATAAGAAAAAACGTGATCATCAATACGTTTAAATCTTACAAAGACGATGCCATAATGATTCTCGACGCTATGATAAAAGAGGCCGAGGGACCGGGCAAACGTCCGCTTGCCGAGATAATAAGCCTCTTGACCGGCGAAAAAGTCGAAGAAATCATCAACAGAAGCTGATTTAAGCACTGTCAATCAGCACTTCAGGCATTTTTATGTACAGCCAGCCCTTTGCACAACAATTATTGTTGTAACATTTGTCTTTTAACGTCCGTATTCTCTAGCGGATAGTATTTCAATCTGACTCTATGCTATACTATAGAATATGAGATGTACAAAAAAGGCTGGTTTCACTCTCGTTGAGATTCTTGTGGCAGCAACAGTCCTGTCGGTGTTGCTGCTTATTGGTTATCGGGTCTTTGTAGGTTTTTCAAAATCTTTTCAAAAGGGCAACTGGTCGTTGAGCACGCAGAACAAGCTGCGCAACGCGCTGACCTTTATCCGCGAAGAGATGCAGAAGGCTACTCCACTGACCACCGTCAGCATGAGCGGAACCGACATCACTGAAGCAGGGTTTGAGTTTTTTCTGACCTCGTCTGACGAGTTGACCGGTAACGGCAACATTGCGGAATGGCATATATGTCTGCCCTACGTGGCAGGAGACGCCACCAGTCCTGGCGCCAAGTTCAAGTGTGAACTAAAACTGGACGGTGGCAAAATTATTTACACGAAAACTCTAGAAGACGGTTCTGATCCGCAGAACAAAGAGAGAACGTTCAGTAATCACACAGTAATAGAAGATGTTGCCAGTATCAAAGTTGCTCTCACCGCTTTTGATCCTGACAACATTTCAGCGGGAAGCCTGGTTTCTCTCGACGTCAGAGTTGAGCATCCCGACAAACATGCTTATGAGTTTGCGCATGTAATCGCTGAATCTGGCGCAAAGGTCGAAGTGACGGTGAATAGAACGCTATGATTATCAGACAAAACGCTGGCGTTACGCTGACCGAGCTGATGATAGCGGTTGGCATTCTGGCTTTTGTCGTGTTACCGATTTTTGGTCTGTTGCAATACAGCAACCGTGGCACACGCGAGCAGGATGCCGAAGGCATAGCCGCCAATCTCGCCAAAGAAGAGATGAACCGCCTGATGTATGTAATCAGCAGAGACAATCTCCTTGCTGGTGCTGGAGCCGCGCAGGCCTGGTCTTTCGGCGCTGACTATGACATAAAGGGCAACAAATTTTCCGGCGAATATACGGTATATCCTTTCAGCAGCAGCGAACTGGCGTTTTCCATACCGAAGTTCATCTTTCACGACCCGATGACCTGTTCATCAGGGGTCGAATCCAACCCTGGCGGAACTCTTGATACGCCAGATTCCAAGACAATAGCCTGGGTATACCCCGACACAGCAGGCGAATGCCGACTGGCAGATATCAGACTGGTGGTCAGGTGGCATGTAGCCACCGGTGATTACAACGATGTGAATCAATTTGAACTCCTGGCAAGGAGGGCTTTTATTGATAAAGAATAATTTCAGTTCAAGAAATGGCATTGCTCTCCCCCTGGTGCTGGTCTTCTCGATCTGCGTCATGGTTTTTACTGCTTCGCTGGTCTTTTTTCGCAAGGAGTCAAAACAGCAGAACCTTACTAATATTCATTTTCTGCAGGCCAACTTTCTGGCGCAGTCGGCCGTTCAGATGATGCTGCTCAAGCTCAGCGCCTTCCCACAGGAAGCCTGTGACGCAGGCGTTCTGTCGCTTGGCTACTGCCCGTTCCGAGGCATTATTGCCGGCAGTGCGCTTAACCCGATAGCCGGCGCCAATCAACAGGGACTGATTGATTTTTATTCTGACTGCAACAGTGACCGTTTCCCGTGGAAAGTGCCAGGGATCACGGCCGCCAACTGGAAGTTCGCGACCACAGACTTCAAGGTTATCAGCGCTTACACCAATCCAGGCGAGCGCCAGCTTATAATTTCTTCACAGATAACTGCGCTGGGAGAAGCCAATTTACCACGCGGTGAAATGGGCGTTCGCAAGGAAGAAATGATCAAGACGGTAAAACTGACCAGAGAAAATTAGTCCTTTGAGGAGGAACCCATGTCTGCAAAACATTGTTATGCCCTGATCCTGGCCTTTGTGCTGACTTTGCCGGGCGTTTTTGCCTGCAGTCTTCCGGCCGAACCCTGTGCTGCGATAGTGCCGATCAACGCAGCAGGCAGCGGCATGAAGCTGGTAATTGAGGGAAACAAGTTCTATTATCTTGTCCCGCAGGGCACCAGCTCCTCCTTCAAAGTCGTCTGGGACCCGGCGGCCCACAACACCGGCGGCGGCCTGCAAGGCGACAAATACGACTGGTGTATAAAGGCAAACATCCCATTTGAAGGGGGAACAGACAGTCCAAATGGCTACGGCTACTTCCCAATCCAGTCGATGGCTGACTTTTTCGCGGTAAGTGGTAATCGCGGCAGTGTTCAGGAAGCATTCTCGCGCCAAATGGGCGTTTCTCTCGGGGACGGATTTCTGCCGTCAATAACTGGCCCCTATTCGCTACTCTCAGGCTTTGTCAAACCAGGAAACCAGGGACGAATCAGCACCCTTGGCGGCCAATCTACCGGATACCCTGCCCCGGGTTGGGCAGATGTTACGGCAATGAGTGATACTCCAGTGACCAGTGCAATCGACAGCAATTTTCCGAGTTCCAGCTGGAATACGTTTGTCATTCCCTTAAGCACCGATCGCCCGAACCCGTCCACCACAACCGTCTTCCCGCTATCCGCCACCAAGGCAGTAAAGATTAGATTAGAAGGTCTTCTAATGGAAGACATAGACATGGAAATCACGCGGATCACGCCTGAAGACTACAAGGCTTTTGTGCGCACCGGTAATCCAGGTGCCGAGATTGAAGTAGAGTCGAATCCGCAGATTGTCTGGAGCGCAGACGGGGCAAACGGTACACCGGGGCCTAACTTCAACGTCACTTTTAACACTCCCAGCTTTAATGGCGACAAAGAGCAGTCAAAAATCCGCCTCAAAGTCTGGTCTCCCGGCGCCGGCTTTGAAATCAGTAATATTTACTGGGCCTGGAAAGAAACCGTATATAACAAAAAATCAGGACGCGTAATAACCCAGGAAGAACAGCGTGACGCCAGCGGCACGATAATTGTTCCGGAACGTTCTGAAATGCGAGATTACTGGGAAGCCGATACTACCGATTACATGTGCAGCGAAGAACTGCAGCTCACGCTCGTGAAATCGGCTGCAGAAGCCGGTTCTACTGATTTCATCGTTTATGATGATAAATCGCCGATCGCCGCTGATTTTAAAATCACTTCGGCTGACAGAAACTTTCTGCCAACTGGGCCAACATCATTAGATTTCAGCCTGAAAGTGCTCGATACCAACCCCTACTTCGACAAAATTTTTGACACCAACATCAGCGGTGTCGCTCTAAAGCAAAGCATAGAAAATCTTGATCTGCAGGTTTATTATTCATATCCGCATTATCAATATTCAGCTGCCGCAGGACTCAATATGAATCAGCTGAAAGCAGACGGTTACGGTCTGGTGGACCTGGAAGATCTTACGTCTAATCAGCCTGTATTCAAGGGCTTCAAGCACGAAACAAAGTGGGCCTGGAAAAAAGCAGATGTTTCCAATCTTGCAATAGGCGCCTCTCAGCCTTTGACCGGTGGAACAGGCAGGAAATCCGGTGCGGTAACCGCCATAACCGGCAAGATCAATATCAAACAGCCGAGACCCTGGCACGAATGCAACGAAGGTGGCGGCAAGAGTGATCCAGAGCCGAAATTCAAGGTTTTTGCAATCAGCGCAGACTCTGCCGGTCAGAAAATTGCGGAACACGATGCTGTAAAAACCAGCGTAAATGAAAGCCTGCTCAGCGACACGGCAAATCCGGAGTCTGGAGCAGATCCAGCCGCCTGCCAACCTTCCGACAGCTCACCTATTCCGGCAGGAGACACACAAGGGCAGGTCACCAGCAGCGAAATTGATGATTCGCGCTGGAGCAACGTAGAATTTCTCAAGGCAAAAGATGAGACTGGCCCTGAGATTCAGGTTGTGATCTTTGACACCCGAACCAACCGTTATCACATGTTTGGCACAAAACAGAATGTAGCTGCCGGCTTCTCGGAATTTGGCGGGGCCGGTCTGGTCGAAGACTATTCGACAGGTGACGTGCCCTATCTCGGCAAGGAAGGCGACATTTCAGGCGCGCACCAGTTCACCGACCTTGCTGATATTAACGGACTGTTTGACAAGTATCTGGTTGGACCGAATGCGGTTTCGACCATAGCAGACGACAGCCAGGTCGGCTTTGTCTGCCAGCAGAACAACCGCCTGGTTTTCTACATCAGGGCCGTCGACAATATCAATGGTTACCTGGCTTCAAAACAGTTCGGCGTTTCTGCGCTCAGCTGCAATCTGGTAGAAAAGAACGGCGCGGTTGTAATCGCCGATCCGCCGTCACCCGCGAACATGCTCAAGCCGATCGAACACGTTTTCAGATTTGAAAACGTCGATGGCGGCGGCGCTGTCAGCCCGGAATACTATCTTGAGGTCAACGCCTCCGACCATTCAGGGAACGCCCGCAATTTCAAGCTCAACATTGCGGTTCTCGGCAAAAAACTCGATATAAGAACCCTCGAAGAAAGACGCAAACGCATCGACTAAGGCTTCTGACTTGATTTTGAGCCCCCGGCAGGCACTACCTGCCGGGGGCTTTTTCACTGGTTGAACTGGCCTTTACATTTGTCTTCATCTCGTTTATAATGATGCATCCATAGCAGGCCAAGCTAGGTGTTTTGTATTGGCATAAATCATTCTTAATTCAGGTTTAATGTTGTGCAAATCAGAAATTCTCTCCCCAAGGAGTTATTGCATATGTTGAAGACACAGGTTCAGGAACTGGAAGCCAACAGAGTCGCACTCACCGTCGAAGTTGAGACCGAAAAGGTAAACGCTGCTTATGCCAGCTTTTATTCACGCGCCGCGCGCTCGGTCAAAATACCCGGCTTCAGACAGGGCAAGATCCCCAGAGCCGTTCTGGTTAAATTCATCGGCCCCGATTCAGTCAAGGAGCAGGTTGAAGAAGAACTGGTTCAGGAAGTTTATCCGCAGGCAATCAGAGAAACCAAGCTGCATCCGGTAAGCCGCTTTGAGCTCGAAGAATCAAGCCTGGCAGAAGGGCAGCCTTTTGTTTTTAAAGCTGTATTTGAAGTAAGACCAAGACTCGGTGAATTCAATTACAAAAATTATACTTCGCAGGTACAGCGCGAAATCGTCGATGACGAAAGCGTCACTAAGGTTCTGAACCAGGTTCGCGATCAGCACAGCAAGACCGAGCCGATAGAAGGCGCCAGTCTTGAGATTGGCGATTACTTTTCTGCGAATATCGAAGTTTCACACCAGGGCGAAGTTGACAGCGAGCTGTCAGACGACAAGGCCGCGCACAAGATGGGCGAGAACGACAAACTGTTTAACCCCTGTCTGGGCATGAAGGTCGGCGAAACCCGCACCTATCAGGTTGACATCAATGGTGATGAAGAGAAAAACTCAAAGTATTATGGCAAGACCCTTGATTACAAGGTAACTCTTAACCGCGTATCAAGACCGACTCTTCCGGAACTCAATGATGAATTTGCCAAACAGCTTGGTGAATTCGACAACCTTGAAGCTCTCAAAGGCAAAATCAGGGAAGACCTCGAAGAGCGCGCCAAATATGACGCAGAAGAGCGGGCTTTCGAAGGGCTCCTTGATCAGATCATCGAAAACTACAAGTTCGACGTTCCGGAGTCTATGGTTCAGAGCACAATCGACTTTTTCATCGAGGGACTCGATCGACGCTGGCGCCAGTTTGGTACAACAATTCAAGACTACCTGCGCAATTCCGGCAAAGACGTTAATGAATTCAGGGAAACCTTCCGAGAACGCGCTGTTCGGCAGACCAGAACCATGCTTCTCGTTGACGCCATTGGCGATCGTGAAAGCATTGAAGTAACTGACGCCGACTATCGCGAAGAAATTGAGAAGCGCGCCAAAGAATATAACATGCCGGTAGAGAAGCTGTTGAGCACGCTTTCAGAGAATGATGGCGAAGAAAATGTTCGATTTTCGCTGCGCAGCCAAAAAATTCGCGATTTTTTGCTCAAAAATAACCAGATTAATTACGATATGGTTAAAGACGCTGATATCAACAAGGGGGAAACTGACGCGTGACTCTCGTACCAATAGTAATTGAACAAAGCAGTCGAGGCGAACGTGCGTTCGACATCTATTCACGCCTTCTTAAAGATCGCATAATCTTTCTGGGCGGCGGAATCGATGACAATCTGGCTGACGTAGTCGTCGCTCAGCTTCTTTTTCTCGAATCAGAAGACCCCGAAAAGGATATCTCAATCTACATCAACAGCCCCGGTGGTGTTGTTACCGCTGGCATGGCCATCTACGACACCATGCAGTACATCAAACCTGATGTCAGCACCATCTGTATAGGTCAGGCGGCCAGCATGGGTGCGCTCCTGCTTGGAGCCGGCGCGCATGGCAAGCGCTACGCCCTTCCCAACTCGCGTATCATGATTCATCAGCCCTTAGGCGGCGCCCAGGGACAGGCCAGCGATATCGAAATTCAGGCACAGGAAATCCTGCGCATGAAGGACATGCTCAACGATATCCTGGCACATCACACTGGTCAACCGCTCAAGCGCATCAAGCGTGATACCGACCGTGACTTTTTCATGTCTTCGAAGGAAGCCAAAGAATATGGTCTGATTGATGAAGTTGTACAGCGCAAAGTAGTCGAAGCTAAATCCAACGAGGAGTAAGCATGCTTTCTAAGACCCCTCAATTCCGTTGTTCTTTCTGCGGAAAGAGCCAGGATCAGGTTCGCAAGCTGATTGCCGGGCCCGAGGTCTATATTTGCGACGAATGTATCGGTCTTTGCAACGAGATCATCCTTGAAGAGATTGACGACGACGTGCCTTTGGCGTTTCAGAACGCTCTCAAACCTAAAGAGATCGTTAAAACGCTGGATCAGTATGTGGTCGGCCAGGAACGCGCCAAAAAGATTCTTTCTGTTGCGGTCTACAATCATTACAAGCGTATCTCGCTCGAAGACCAGCTGCCTCATCGCGACGATGTCGAAGTGCAGAAATCGAATGTTCTGCTGATTGGCCCGACCGGTTCAGGCAAGACCCATATTGCTCAGA
>MFYY01000179.1:0-224 GCA_001787855.1 Candidatus Riflebacteria bacterium GWC2_50_8
TGATTTGGTGATGAGACTCTATTCTGTTGCCAAAATGCTTAACCCGATTTTACCCGAGACTTCTGAAAAAATAAAAGAGCTTATTAAACAAAACAAAACTCCAGAGAAACCACTTTTTGAAAGAAAATAACTCACCCCCAACCCCTCTCTTACATTTCCCTTTCTATTTCCCCCTTAAGGTAAGGGGGATTAAGGGGGTTATGTTAAGATATGAGGGATGAAAT
>MFYY01000179.1:290-432 GCA_001787855.1 Candidatus Riflebacteria bacterium GWC2_50_8
AAAAAGCGATTGAAATAGCCGAGGCAAACGATAATGTGTGGGCATGCATTGGGGTACACCCCGAGGGTGAGACAGAGTTTAACGAAAATGAATTTGAAGAAATGGTTAAATGCCCCAAAGTAGTTGGCATAGGAGAGTGTGG
>MFYY01000179.1:494-1928 GCA_001787855.1 Candidatus Riflebacteria bacterium GWC2_50_8
ATGTAACCATAAACCACATGTATGCCTTTGCTCCGCGCGTTTATCTGACACGCAGCGGCAACAACTGGAACTTCGAAATCGTCGTGAAGCGCCGCGACATGCAAAGCATGTTTTCAAATCGTTTCGAAATCACGGCACGCCGCGATCCGGTTACCGAGCCGGCACCCGCTGCTGAGCTTGTCGCCATGGCCAAAGACTATGTCGAAAATATGACCAGAGCAACGCAAACCCGCAATCAGGAAGAAATCATAGTGCTGCAGAACCGCCTCGAATCAAGCGCAGCCTATCTGCTCAGCGTTTTCGCAGCAACCGATTGCGATACCCGCAGCGAGATTCTCGCGGCGCTTCCTGCTGACAATCCGCTCACACGCTCACTCCGCTCAATCAATCAGTTCGAAAACCTGCACAAGTAATTCCGCAAGCAAAAAGCCGGGCAATCGCAGACGCGGTCGCCCGGCTTTTTTTCATTGCTGCTCTGCAATTTCGCTGGACCTGAAAATCAGCCTTTGACCAGCTCTATCTTGAGGCCAACACCGTCGACAAGCAGAATTGCCCAACCGCCACTATCCTGGTCGTCAAACCAGAACATCTTCAGTTTCTGACCTTTAAAAGGGTTATTGCGCTTATAATCGAGAACGTTGCGCCGATATCCACCTTCTGCGAAGCTTTCGGCATCGTGCAACATTGGAAACCGCCGCCTGATCTCTTCTTCGCGCTGGCCTTCAATTATTCTGCTGCTGCGATAATCATTTAAAACATACTTTTGCAGATATTCAGCACTGCAGGGCTCACCAGACATTATCCACCACAGATAAGCGGGATTGTGCAGCTGCATTGGTCCAAAATGCAGTTCAGCTGCGATCACCAGAGAAATAACCAGCGCAGTTACCAGTAAAATTTTAAAAGCACGTTTCATGATATTTAGTCCTATGTCACAGGTGACCTGCAAAATCGGGTTCTTGCCCAGGCGTGGCCATGTCAGGCCTTAAAACCTGACATGGCGCACGAACCTCAGTTCTTTTCGTTGCGGGTGATGGCTTTGAAAACCTCTTCGAGCGTCAGGCCTGTGCTTTTGCTTGATTTGACCCGGTAATTTCCCAGAATTTTCGCCATTTCTTCGTCAGAGTAGTCTTTGACCACCAGCTCGAGTTCAGTGCCATTGGCGGATGCGGATAAAATAGAGGGGTGTGTCGGCAGCGCTTCTACCGGATTCTCAAGCAGAACATTTATTCTGCGCACTTTGGCGGCGAGCTCATCTTTGCTGCAGTCGATGACGAAGCGGCCTTCTGAAAGAATCAGCACATGGTCGCAGATACCGGCGATATCATTGAGTTCATGCGACGACAGCACGACAGTTACCCCTTTCTCGACCAGCGATTCGATCAGGCTGTTCAGAATTTCTTCGCGCGCCACCACGTCAACACCACCGACTGG
>MFYY01000179.1:1950-3035 GCA_001787855.1 Candidatus Riflebacteria bacterium GWC2_50_8
ACTGAAGGTATCAATTTTCTGGTCATAGGCAATGGCGAATTGCTCGAGAGTGGTTTCATACAGCGCCTGGTTCCAGGTCGGGTACATCGGCGCGAACACGCGGGCAAGTGTTCGTGGCGTCATCCAGGGATAGAGGTAGCACTCTTCGCTGACCAGCACGCAGCTTTGCCGCAACAGAGCGGCATTTTTCTCGGGATCGATGCCGAGAGTCGTGGTATTACCGAGAATCGGCCTGAGCTCGCCATTGATAACATTGAGCAACGTGGTCTTGCCCGCGCCATTACGCCCCAGCAGCGCGACAACCTTTCCCTGCGCAATCGTTGCGTTGACCGAGTTGAGCACCTGGTGACCGTTATATGACATGCTGAGCTGATTGATATTGATAGCTTCCATATTACTTTACCTCCTGTTGATCGAGCACTGCGTCGAAGATTTTGCGCACAACCTGACGGTCGAGATTCATACTGCGGGCAATGGCGACAATCTCGATAATGTGCTTTTCCATTTCGCCCCTGGCCTGTTCGAGCAGGTCATCTGCTGACTTAGGCGTTACGTATGCGCCCTGACCGCGTTTGAAATAGATAGTACCAGTGTTGGCGAGTTCCTGGTAGGCTCTGGCGATGGTGTTAGGGTTCACCTTAAGCGCAACTGCGAGGTCTCTGATTGAGGGAAGGCGGTCATCCGCCCCGAATACGCCCGCGAGTATTTCGCGCTGCATGCCCTCAATAATCTGCTGGTAAATGGGTATTGGTGAGCTTTCGTTGATTCTTATCATGATTTGCCACCGCCTTTCACCACATGGTTGATCAGTGTATCGATGTGTCCGACCTTTTCGGCCTGCTGTGTTGCAACATCAAGGTTGTATATGATGGCACCAGCTTCTACCATGAAACGATTTCCGCCGATGCTGAAAGGCCCACGCTCAAGGTAAAGCCCCTCTACGCCGCCATTTTCACCCCGATAACTGTTAAGTGAGGCAAATTCTTCGACCTTGCCGGTCTTCAGATCAACAGCCATAAATTTACGTATTACCGGATTTGCATCATTGCTGTTATAGTAGATAAGCGCATGATCACGCTCTGGAG